>CAZLXG010000021.1:0-30102 GCA_964563585.1 uncultured Flavobacteriaceae bacterium
CCTAAAACTATGTAAATACAAAACTAAATTTGGAAAAAACGCAATTTTTTCCAAATAAGCACTTGCCATAGCAATTAATTATACACGGCTTAAGTTTACATTTCATAAATTCAATTAATAAATCAGAAAGAACAAAAGAGAGCAATAAAAAAGCAGCAACCTAATTAAAGATTCCTGCTATTATATATCATAAGGTTTCTGCCTTCACAGGAATTTAGTTATTCAGCATCACAGGCATAACAAGCATCGTAATATGTTCACCTTCATCTAAACCATCAATAGGTGTTAAAATACCAGCTCTATTTGGCATACTCATTTCTAACTGTACTTCGTCCGAACTTAAATTGTTCAACATTTCAGTTAAAAAACGAGAGTTAAACCCAATTTGCATATCATCACCTTGATAATCGCACGTTAAACGTTCTTCAGCTTTATTGCTGTAATCAATATCTTCAGCAGATATATTAAGTTCAGCACCAGCAACTTTCAATCGTATTTGGTGTGTCGTTTTATTCGAGAAAATACTAACACGACGCACAGAATTTAAAAACTGTGTTCTATCAATAGATAATTTATTAGGGTTTTCTTTTGGTATTACCGCTTCATAGTTTGGGTATTTACCATCAATTAAACGACAAATTAATTCAGAGTTTTCAAAAGTAAATTTTGCATTGCTTTCGTTGTATTCAATAGTAACATTATCTTCACTAGCAGCTAAAATTCCTTTTAATAAATTTAAAGGTTTTTTAGGCATAATAAATTCAGCAACTTGATTTGCTTTTACATCTTCACGTGTATATTTTACTAATTTATGAGCATCGGTAGCAACAAACGTTAAACCTTCGGTTGAAAACTGAAAAAACACACCGCTCATCACAGGGCGTAAATCATCATTTCCAGCAGCAAAAATAGTTTTGCTAATTGCAGTAGCTAACACATCGCCAGTAATAACTGTTTTACTTGGGTCTTCCAATTCAACAGCTTTCGGGAATTCATTTCCATCGGCGTAAGCCAAAGCATATTTACCGTGGTTAGAGCTAATTTCAACGATGTTATTTTCTTCAATAACAAACGTTAAAGGTTGCTCAGGAAACGTTTTTAAAGTATCAAGTAATAAACGTGCAGGAATTGCAACACTACCGGTACTATCGCTTTCAACATCTATAGTAGAAGCCATAGTAGTTTCTAAATCACTTGCCGAAACAGTTAATTTAGAATTATCTAATTCAAATAAGAAATTATCTAAAATAGGTAAGGTGTTGGAGTTATTAATAACACCACCTAAAACCTGTAATTGCTTTAATAAATAAGTGCTTGATACTATAAATTTCATGTATTTGCTTAGTTTAAATTTTGAATAAATACTACTTACAAATATATTCGATACAGACTTAAATAAGAAACAAACTTATTAACATTTAAGTGGCGTATTTTTTCTTTCTAAAGTAGTTGAATGCAAACCCGAAAACACCTAGTAATACCAATGGAAGTGCGATGTTTATAAGTTGCCATTTGGTTTTTTGCGATGTAATTTTTTGTTGGTCTAGAAATGCAACGGCTATTTCTTTGGACCGAATGTTTATAAGTCCGTTATCGTCTAGCAAGTAATTAACGGCATTCAGTAAAAATTCTTTGTTCCCGTAGGTTTGTCCAGTCCAACGGTCGAAACCTAATTCTTGTGGACTATTTCTAATAACGTCGTTTTTAATCACATCACCATCAGCAATAACAATCATTTTTGTTGCAACACTTTTGCTTTTTTCTTTTGAAAGCTTAAAAGGTTTTATACGATTACTGTAAACCGAAGTGAATTCACCTTCTAATAAAACAGCTAATGTTTGGTTGCCTCTGTTGAAGGTTTGAGGGTTTAAATCTTGTGTTACAACCTCTAAACTTATTTCTTTTGGTGTGCCTTCTAATTTTGTAAGTGGAGCGCTTTCTAAAAGAATTGTTTTATTAATATTGTTTTTAAGTGTATCAATCTGATTTGCAAAATCGAACTTTACTAAATTCAAATTATTAACAATGGGATGGTTGTTATTTGAACCTGTTAAAGGCGAATATGGCCATTTTAAATGTTGAAATTGTGATTCGCTACCCTCGCCAATAGCCAACGTAATAGGAGCGGAGTAGAGCGTACTTACCATAACGGGATTTATACGAATACCGTATTTAAAAAAGAAATCGGTAAGATTTAAATCTCTTGGAATTGCTAAGTTGGTTCCTGTAGCGTTGTATAAACTATCCTTTTCCATGGCAACAGCATCAATAAGCCAAAGGCTTTTTCCACCATTCATAGTATATTGGTCTAACACCAATTTTTCATTTTCTGTAAATGCTTCAGTTGGTTTTGCCGATATTATTAAATCGAAAGCATTTAAATCGTTGAGTGTTTTTTGTGCGTTGTTACTAACGCTATCTAAAGTGAAAGGCGCAATAAAATAATACTCACTAAGTTTTTTAGCAAAGTCTGCAATATATTTATCTTCTAACTGATTGTTACCTTTTAAAATAGCAATTTTACGTCGTTTAGGTTTAGTTAATTTGCTAAATCCGTCTGTAAAAGCATATTCTAAATGTTGTACAGAATTGGTTACTAATTCTTGTTGCGACGCACCAATTTTGTTTTTAACCAAAGGAATAATAACAGTTTCGTTATTATAACTGGCTAATGCCCAGGGAAAAATTACGGCTTGCGATGATTTTCCGCTTTCTTGAACACTTAATTGCATTGGTGTTAACCCACGTTGAGTAAGTTGCTGAATGTTACGCTCGCGAGTAGATTCTTCTTCTAACGGATTTATAAAATTGAAATTAATGTTTTTGTTTTCTGCTGAAAATTCTTCAAGTAATTGTTTAGTTTCACTTTGAAGTCGTCTGAATTCCGAAGGAAAATCATCGCCTTCTAAAAACACATCAACTATAATAGGCGATTCAACATTTTTAATAATATTGATGGCAGATTTACTTAATGTATATCTGTTATCTTGTGTTAAATCGAAACGTTTGTGAATTGATGATGAGAAAATATTTATGATCAATAAACCTATTGGCAAAATCAAAATATATAAAAGTTCTTTCTTTTTAAAAGCATGTGTTTTAATGTCTCTGATAGTTAAAACTATGAAGAATATAGTAACACTTAAAAAGTAAAAAACATCTCGTGTATCAATTACACCACGACTCATGCTTTTATAATGAAAACTCATGCCTAATTGCTCCACAAAAGTGCTAGACATAAAATCTGCAAGTCCCTCAAACCCAATATAAAAAAGAAAGCAAAGAAAAACGGCAGTTATAAATGCAACGATTTGGTTATCAGTTATTGTTGAAGCAAACACGCCAATTGCTGTATATGCAGCAATTAAAAAGAGTAATCCAAAATAGGAGCCAAGCGTACTGCCAACATCTAAATCACCTATAGGATTTCCTAATTGATAAACCGTGTAAACATAAAGTAATGTTGGTAAAAGTGCTATTAAAATTAATATAAAAGCACCAAAATATTTCCCTAAAACAATGTTGGTATGCGATATGGGTTTTGTTAATAAAAGTTCTAAAGTGCCTTGTTTTTTTTCATCTGAAAAACTGCGCATGGTTACTGCCGGAATTAAGAAAATTAATATCCAAGGCGCTAATAAAAAGAACGATGATAAATCGGCAAAACCGTAATCTAGAATATTAAATTCACCTTTAAAAACCCATAAAAATAATCCGTTTAATACCAAGAAAATGGCAATTACCAAATAACCAATTGGCGATGCGAAAAATGAGTTTATTTCTTTTTTAAGTATGGCGAACATATTTTGTTATTTGTAGATGCGTTTATTTATTTTTTAAACTCTTTAATTTTTTTACGTATTTATTATAGAAATCATTTGTTATTTCTTTTGAGCCATTTTCATAACTTTGAATATTAATATAAAGATTGTCATATGTTTTTATTTCTTCCCATACCTTTGGTAGAACATTTACTATATTTTTATTTTCTGCCCATTCTAAATATGAAATCAATGATTCGCTAACAATAATTTTCTTTCCTTTCCAAGTATTAATTCCAAATCCAGAACTTGAACACGATGGGTTTGATTCTAAAACATCTTTTATACTTTGATTTTTATGTTTTCTAAACGTGAATTCCCAATCTAAATCATCTATTGTTTCCATAGTTTTTTAAAATCGTTAATCTAAACTATGCAATTTATCAACACTCCAAGCTTCTGGCATCATATTAAAAAGCGGTTTCGTTTTTGCCCAAACACCTTTAAATAAATCGGATTGTCTATAAAGTTCTAAGGCTTCTTCAGAATTCCAATAGCTATACGTGAAAAATATATTGGTATTGTTTTTATCTTTGTATAATTCTAAAAATTCACAGCCTTCAAAAGCTCTAATTTTTTCTTTATTGACATCAAAATTTGTAAGAAATTCTTCAATCTTATCATCTTGAAACCCCATCTTTACAATTCTTACAAACATCAATTTTATATTTTTTATTTCCGTGAAAACGAAAAATTTAATTATCCTTAACAAAGCTAACATTAACAGCATCCATAACACCAAGTCCCATTAAACTAGTTGCGCTACCAACAGTTGTGCTGTTGCTTTTGTATAATGCAATCTCTAAAAACCCACCAGAATTAAATACTACAATACCTCTGCCTTCATCGTTACGTTTTTCTTCAGGTATTTCAAAATTAACAATATCGCTGTATTTATTTTGTATGGTTTTAAATTTATAATGGCGTGCAGAAATCACAAAATCACGTCCTTTTTGTACCGATTCAAAAAAGCTACGTTTTATGTTTGTTACCACATTTCCGTAATTATCTATATAAATAACATTGCCCACAATTTGGGTTTTATCGTCGTTTACATAAGGTACAATATCTTTAATAGGTTTAATTTCGTGTATGGTTTTTCCAATAATATCAAGTGTTCCGCCTCTAGCAATATGACATGCAACTTTTACAAACACATCCAAAACAGGAAAACTGGTTTGAATTTTATCATGGATATTAATTTCAACAATTTTTTCGGGCGCAATTTCTGAGCAAATCATACTCATAATTCCATTGTTTGCACAAATAAAATAATGCTCGTCTAATTTAATCGCAATATGTTTGTTTTCCGGATTTATTTCAGAATCAATACCAATAATATGAATAGTGCCTTTAGGAAAACTACTATATGCATTTTGAATAATATAAGCAGCTTCGGGAATACTAAAAGGTAATATTGAGTGTGAGATATCAACAATTTTTACATCATGAAGTTCACTGTAAATAGCGCCTTTTGTAGCGCCAGCAAAGTGGTCTTTTTCACCAAAATCGGTAGTTAATGTAATAATTGGCATTGGCAAAATTGTTGATATGTTTTTAGCGTTAGGTCACTCAAATTTATGTATTTTTGAGCTTTAACAAACCTACATAATTTTTTCGTTTTCATTTTTATGTTTTAACGAAAATTGAGTAGATTTATAAACACTTTTTTAATAAAGTTATTTAACAGAATAAACTAGTAATTATTTCATCTTATATTAAATTAAAATTACGCCTTTGAACGACATTATTATCGAACTAGAAGAAATTACACCAAAAGAGTTTTTTGGGCCGCAAAACATTAATATAGAACTTCTTAAAAAGTATTTTCCAAAACTTAAAATAGTAGCGCGAGGCAATAAAATTAAAGCTTTAGGCGACGAAGAATTGTTAGAAGAATTCGACCGCAGAATAACCATGCTTTTAAAACATTTTGAAAAGTATAATAAGCTTGACGAAAACGCAATAGAGCGTGTATTAACAAGTCAAAGTAGCGATGAATATGAGACCACAAAACAAAGCCGCGAAGTTATAGTACATGGCGTAGGTGGCAAATTAATTAAGGCGCAAACAGCAAACCAACGTAAGTTGGTAGAAAGCGTGCATAAAAACGATATGGTTTTTGCTATTGGCCCAGCAGGAACTGGGAAAACATATGTAGGCGTAGCACTAGCAGTACAAGCATTAAAAAATAAAGAAGTAAAACGAATTATTTTAACCAGACCAGCAGTAGAAGCAGGCGAGAATTTAGGATTTTTACCAGGCGATTTAAAAGAAAAACTAGATCCATATATGCAGCCATTGTATGATGCGTTGCGCGATATGATTCCTGCCGAAAAACTAGCAAGTTATATAGAAAAAGGCACCATACAAATTGCCCCATTAGCATTTATGCGAGGTCGCACGCTAGACAATGCATTCGTGATTTTAGACGAAGGGCAAAACACAACGCACAACCAAATGAAAATGTTTTTAACCCGTATGGGTAAAAACGCGAAATTTTTATTAACAGGCGACCCAGGGCAAATAGATTTACCGCGTCGTACCACTTCTGGGCTAAAAGAAGCACTTTTGGTTTTAAAAAACGTTAAAGGTATTGGTATGATATTTTTAGACGAAAAAGATGTAGTACGCCATAAACTAGTTAAAAAAGTAATAGATGCGTACAAAAGTATTGAAAATAGAGAGTAGTTTTTTTAGAAGCTATTTCCAGCTTTCCGCTATATCTTTTTTGCTTTTAATGGCAAAAAAGGATGCCGCTTCAATCTGGGCTAAAATAAAATAAACGTCGTTGCGAACGTAGTGAAGCAATCTTACGAATAAGAACTTATAATTTAACAGATTACTTCGTCGTTCGTTCCTCACTCCTCGTAATAACAAGAAAATATATAAAAAACGCAAAAAGCCAAAAGCTAACAGCAAAAAGCTATGAGTAACAAAACAATAACAGACACCAATTTTAATTTTCCCAACCAAAAAAGTGTTTATAAAGGAAAAGTACGTGAAGTATATAATATAAATGACGATGTGTTGGTAATGGTTGCAACCGACAGATTATCGGCTTTCGATGTCGTAATGCCCAAAGGCATTCCGTTTAAAGGGCAAATCCTAAATCAGATAGCAACCAAAATGATGGCAGCGACTCAAGATATAGTTCCAAATTGGTTAACTGCAACACCAGATCCAAATGTAGCCGTTGGACATTTATGCGAACCCTTTAAGGTCGAAATGGTAATTCGCGGTTATATGTCTGGTCATGCAGCACGCGAATATAAATTAGGAAAACGCATACTTTGTGGTGTTGCAATGCCAGAAGGTATGAAAGAAAACGATAAGTTTCCAGAACCTATAATTACACCAGCAACCAAAGCTGAAATGGGCGATCATGACGAAGATATTTCTCGTGAAGACATTTTAAAACGTGGTATTGTTTCAGAAGAAGATTATATAATTTTAGAAGATTATACACGTAAACTGTTTCAACGCGGAACAGAAATAGCGGAGTCGCGAGGTTTAATTTTAGTAGATACCAAATACGAATTTGGGAAAACTAAAAACGGACAAATTGTTTTAATTGACGAAATACACACACCAGATTCATCACGCTATTTTTATACAGAAGGTTATCAAGATCGCCAAGATAGAGAAGAGGAGCAAAAACAACTCTCTAAAGAGTTTGTACGCCAATGGTTAATAACCAATAATTTTCAAGGTTTAGAAGGACAAACAGTACCTTTTATGAGTGATGAATATATTACTACAGTTAGTGAACGTTATATAGAACTTTACGAAAACATTACAGGCGAAACCTTTGTGAAAGGTGATGTAACCAATATACAACAGCGTATAGAAGGTAATGTTTTGGAGTATTTAAAGTAATAAATTATTGTAAACTAAAAAAAGGTTTAAGTTTTCCTAAAAAAGCAATCCTATATATTTTAATATGTATAACTATAGTATATAATTGATTAAGCTCTATTTACAGGTTGTGTTTTGGCATCTCCACCTCCAATAGTATGAGAGTGATTACCTTCACTACTCATTGAAACTTTTATATATTTATTAGAGCCTAAATTGCTGCTATCTCTATTGTTACCAACTCATCCAGTAACAGTTTAATCTGTTTGGTTTCGGTAGTATCTAAGCTTGTAAGCTCCTTTTTTTACAAGATTATATAAAGGTATGCTTACTTTTTTATAGTGAAATGCAATAATACAAGTTGCAATTATAAAGAGTAAAGAACCAAAAACAGCTTGGCAAGGCGTTAATGTTTTGGCATAAACATGACGTATGCCAAAACCAATAAAACTACCATAAATAAGTATAAAGTGAATCACATAAATTGACAATGTTTTTTTGCCAATGTTTAAAATTAATGAGTGTTTTAAAAAATGTTCTAAAGCGTAAAATAATCCAAAAGTGACTAGCACATTCCCTAAGCGTAGAAACAAATAGTTATAATTGGCACAGGCGTGAAATAAATCAATGTTGGTTATTTTATATAGCCATACTAAAATTATTGTAGACCAAAATATAAGTATAAAACCAGATGTAATAAATGATAAAATAGTTATTAGTTTAAACTTAGGTTTATGTGCATATTTGTAAAATAACGTAGCAATAAAACCACCCATTGCCATAAACCCAAACCAAGGTAAAATAGTAAATACAGAGCCATGTTGTTTGGATATATAATTAGCAAAAAACTTAGGTGTATGTTCTAAAGTTAAGTTTCTGTATAAAGGTTCTGTTAAAAATATTGCTAAACCAATAATTAATAAAACTATTGAAAATACTAATCTATATTTCTGTACTAAAACATATAATAGAATTAGTATAATAAGAGAAATACCAATGCATTGCAACACATCTATCACTAAAAAATAAGTATTAAAATAACCGCTAAGCCATGACATAAAAGGAATACGCAATAAATACCCAATTACAATAAGTTCTAACCCACGTTTTAATCCTTTTTTAATTCTTGGGTTATCGTCGCCTTTATCGTTAGCTTTTAACAGTAAATACACGAAAATTAAACCTGAAATCGCGAAAAAAGTGGGTGCAGTATTACCTCTAAAATAGCTCCATATATTATAAACCATATTAGTTTTATCTTCAAAAACTGGGTCGAGCATGGTATATATAAAATGCCCTTGTAACATCATTAAAATGGCAAAGGCACGAACAGCATCAATAAAATAAAGTCGGATAGAATTCAAAAAAAATAGTACTTTAGATACCGCAAATATAATATTAAATTTTTGTGATTATATGAATCAATTAGAACAGATAGTTAAGTCTTTTTCAGATTTTGTTTGGGGTTTGCCTTTGGTAATATTACTTATTGGAGGCGGATTATACCTTTTAATTTTATCCCGTTTTTTACCTTTTCGTTATTTAGGTCACGCCATTCAGGTATTGCGTGGTAAATATGACGACCCAAACGACCCAGGGCAAATAAGTCATTTTAAGGCACTTACAACAGCATTGTCTTCTACCATTGGCATGGGGAATATTGCAGGTGTTGCAGTAGCCATTTCTATTGGTGGTCCAGGAGCTATGTTTTGGATGTGGATTAGTGCTATTGTTGGTATGAGTACTAAGTTTTTTACATCAACATTATCTATTATGTATCGCGGAAAAGATAGTAATGGTGAATTACAAGGCGGACCTATGTATTTTATTATGAAAGGCTTAGGAAAAAATTGGAAACCGTTAGCTGTTATGTTTAGTTTTTTTGGAATGATAGGTGCTTTACCAGTTGTAAATGTAAACCAATTAACACAAGCCATAAATGATATTGTATTAAGACCTAATGGTATTGAAGTTGGGTTGTTTTCAAATTCAATTATAGCAATAGTTTTAGTCGTATTAACTTCAGTAATTGTTTTTGGAGGTTTAAAACGCATTAGTAATGCAGCTTCTAAAATGGTGCCCACTATGGTATTATTGTATTTTGTTTTAGTAATGATTATTCTGATTTCTAATTATGAAATTGTTCCAAAATATTTCTATATGATTTTTACAGATGCTTTTTCAGCAGAAAACTTTAAAGGCGAACCATTTTTTGGAGGCGTTTTAGGAGCTTTGATTTTATTAGGAATTAGACGAGGCGCATTTTCAAATGAAGCAGGTATAGGTACAGCGCCAATGGCACATGGTGCAGCAAAAACAAATGAACCAGTTCGAGAAGGTTTAGTAGCCATGTTAGGCCCTTTAATTGATACACTTGTGGTTTGTACTTTAACAGCTTTGGCTATTTTAGTAACCGGTGTTTGGGAAACCACATCAAACAATGGAGTAAGTTTAACAGCATCAGCTTTTAATAATGCAATGCCAACTGTGGGAAGTTATTTGTTAATGATTTGTGTGTTAATATTTAGCGTGTCTTCGTTGTTTTCATATTCATATTATGGAACAAAATGTATGTCGTTTTTAATAGGAGCAGACAAAAAACATTATTACAATTACGTTTATATTATTAGTATTGTTTTAGCAGTGTTAACACCTTTTAGTATGATGTTGAATTTAATTGATGGTGTTTTTGCCCTAATGGCAATTCCAACAATGGTAGCTACTATTATATTAGCACCAAAAGTGGTAAAAGAAATTAAAGCTTATAAGGAAAGAATGTAATAAAAGAATATTGGCTTTTATAATTAACCATAAACTTGTAAGTCGGGAGTAAACTGCCGAACATTTCTATATGTGTTTCTAAATTTACTAGGTATAAAAAATAGATGCTTTCAAACTAACGAAGGAAAATCATTTGAAATAAAATTGGATTATATTTCAAAAAATAGTACATCTGTCGATAGTTTACTATTACTGGTAGAAAAAAGTAGTTTTAATAGTCTTTAATTTATTATTTTAGAGGGCGTATAAATTTAAAAAAATTACTTAGTATAGAATGTTAGGATTTTTATTGAAACAATCATTTCTCAGAAATCAGAATTTATATGCGATGCTATAAAACTTCAAAAGAAAAATAATGAGTAACTATCACATAAAACATTTAGAGGAATACTATCAAGTTTACAGAAAATCAGTAAGAGAACCAGAAAATTTTTGGGAAGAAGTAGCCGAAGAGCATTTTATGTGGCGCAAAAAATGGGATAATGTGTTGAGCTGGGATTTTTCAAAACCAGAAGTTAAATGGTTTGAAGGTGCACAACTTAATATTACTGAAAATTGTATTGATAGGCATTTATCTACACGAGGTGAAAAAACTGCCATTTTATTTGAGCCAAATAACCCAAGTGAAGCCGCAGAACATATTACGTATAATCAGTTACATAAACGTGTCAATAAGTTTGCAAATGTATTAAAATCACATGGCATTCAAAAAGGAGACCGTGTTTGTATTTATTTGCCAATGATTCCAGAATTAGCAATTTCAGTTTTAGCTTGTGCTAGAATTGGAGCAATACATTCGGTAGTATTTGCAGGTTTTTCCGCGACAGCGTTATCAACTAGAATAAATGATTCTGACTGTAAAATGGTAATAACAAGTGATGGTTCGTTTCGTGGAGCAAAAACAATTGATTTAAAAAGCATTGTAGATGAAGCGTTAAATGATTGTGATGGTGTAGAAACAGTTTTAGTCGCAAAGCGAATTAATACAGATATTCAAATGAAATCTGGGCGAGACCAATGGTTACAACCGCTTTTAGATGAAGCATCAACAAGTTGTGAAGCAGAAATAATGGATGCAGAAGACCCATTATTCATTTTATATACTTCAGGTTCTACTGGAAAACCAAAAGGTATGGTGCACACTACTGCTGGTTATATGGTATATACAGCCTACACGTTTAAAAATGTATTTCAATATAAAGAAAACGATGTGTATTGGTGTACTGCTGATATAGGTTGGATTACAGGACATAGTTATATTGTTTATGGTCCATTAGCGAATGGAGCAACAACGGTTATGTTTGAAGGCATACCAAGTTATCCAGATTTTGGACGTTTTTGGGAGATTATTGAAAAGCACAAAGTAAATCAGTTTTATACTGCACCAACAGCAATTAGAGCATTGGCAAAACAAGGATTAGAATTGGTAGAAAAACACGATTTATCATCTTTAAAAGTACTAGGTTCGGTAGGTGAACCCATAAATGAAGAAGCGTGGCATTGGTACAATGATAATATTGGAAAAAAGAAAAGTCCAATTGTTGATACTTGGTGGCAAACAGAAACAGGAGGCATAATGATTACTCCAATACCGTTTGTAACACCAACAAAACCAACGTATGCAACACTACCATTTATAGGAATTCAACCAGCATTAATGGATGAAAACGGACAGGAATTAAAAGGGAATCAAGTTGATGGACGATTGTGTATGAAATTTCCATGGCCAAGTATAGCGAGAACCATTTGGGGAAATCACCAACGTTATAAAGATACCTATTTTTCTACGTATGAAAATATGTATTTTACAGGTGATGGCGCATTACGGGATGAAGTTGGATATTATAGAATTACAGGTAGAGTAGATGATGTTATTATAGTATCTGGGCATAATTTAGGAACAGCACCCATTGAAGACGCCGTAAATGAACATCCAGCAGTTGCAGAATCTGCTATTGTAGGTTTTCCACACGATGTAAAAGGAAACGCTTTATATGGTTATGTTATTTTAAAAGATACAGGAGAAACTAGAAACCATGATAATCTTCGAAAAGAGATTAATCAAATTATAACAGAACATATTGGTCCGATTGCAAAATTGGATAAAATTCAATTTACACAAGGTTTACCAAAAACACGTTCTGGAAAAATTATGCGCCGTATACTTCGTAAAATCGCTCATAAAGATACAAGTAATTTAGGAGATACAAGTACATTGTTAAATCCAGAAGTTGTGCAGGATATTATGAATAATGTGCTTTAATACTAGCTTTTTTTAATATTTATTATTAATAAGTAAATATGTCATAACCATGAGTTGTGGTATATTTATTGACTTTAATATCTATATTCAAATAATGCAATTTATGCAACATTTAAAAGAGTCTTCAAAAGATAAAAGTAAAACAAAGCCAAAAGTAACCATGGTGCAAGCCTTTAAAACCATTATTTGGCCTAAGCGAAAGATGGTGTTTATTGGTTTAATTTTAATTATTATCAGGAGTTTGTCTGGTTTAGTTTTGCCCTGGCAGAGTAAAATTTTGCTAGATGATGTGGTGCCAAATAAAGATTATACACAATTGTATAATTTAATAGGCATTGTAATAGCTGCAATAACTATACAAGCTGCGACCTCTTTTTTATTGACGAGAATATTAAGTGTACAAGCGCAATATTTAATAAGTGAGTTACGAGCAAAAGTTCAGAAAAAGGTATTGTCGTTACCCATTAGTTTTTTCGATAACACGAAGTCTGGTGCATTAGTATCACGAATTATGACAGATGTTGAGGGTGTTAGAAACCTTATAGGCACAGGTTTAGTACAATTAGTAGGAGGTTCATTTACGGCTATTATATCCTTAATTATTTTAATAAAAATCAATCCTTGGATGACCCTTTTTGTATTTGTTCCGCTTTCTATATTCGGGTACATAGCGCTAAGAGCTTTTAAATACATTCGTCCAATTTTTAGAGCCAGAGGAAAAATTAATGCCGAAGTTACAGGGCGGCTTACAGAAACTTTAGCAGGTGTTCGTGTAATAAAAGCCTTTAATGCAGAAGCGCAAGAAAGTCTTGTTTTTGAAAAAGGGGTTGATAGATTATATCAAAATGTAAAAAAGAGTTTAACAGCTACAGCTTTAATGACGAGTTCTTCAACTTTTTTAATTGGTGTTGCAACAACAGGTATCATGGGTATTGGTGGATATTATATGATGCAAAGCGAAATGACTACTGGAGATTTTTTATTCTTCACATTAATACTTGGTTTCATGATTGCACCTATTGTACAGATGAGTAATATTGGAAGTCAGTTAACCGAAGCTTTAGCAGGTTTAGATAGAACCGAAGAGCTTATGAATATGACTGCCGAAGAAGACGACAAAAACAGAAATATTAAGTTAAATAGCATAAAAGGAAATATTGTATTTGATGATGTTTCGTTTTCATATGAAGAAGGAAAAAAAATACTGCATAATATTAGCTTCAAAGCACCAGCAGGTTCTGTAACAGCTTTAGTTGGTAGTTCAGGTTCAGGAAAAAGTACCATTGCAGGGTTATCAGCTACTTTTTTAACACCAAAATCAGGCAAAGTAACTATTGATAATAAAGATTTATCACAAGTGAAATTAAGTAGTTATCGAAAATATTTAGGAGTGGTATTGCAAGATGAATTTTTGTTTGAAGGCACTATTCGTGAAAATATAATGTTTCCAAGACCTAATGCTACCGAAGTCGAATTACAAAATGCTGTAAAAGCAGCCTATGTAAATGAATTTACCGATAGATTTGATGATGGTTTGGAAACCTTAATTGGAGAAAGAGGCGTGAAGCTTTCTGGAGGACAACGTCAACGTTTAGCTATAGCACGAGCCATTTTAGCAAATCCAAAAATTATTATTTTAGATGAAGCTACTTCAAGTTTAGATACCGAAAGTGAAGCCTTAATTCAGAAAAGTTTATCAGAATTAATTAAAGATAGAACCACAATTGTTATTGCTCACCGTTTGAGCACTATTAGAAAAGCAGACCAGATTTTAGTAATTGAAGGAGGGCAAATTGTTGAACGCGGTACACACGATGAGCTAATTGCTAAAGAAGGCAGGTATTATAATTTATATACGTATCAAGCAAAAATATAAAGGGTTATGACAACTAAAGATTTAAAAGAAGCAGAAATAAATCCTTTTTATAAAACTTATATAAATAAAGTTTCAAAAGAGATTAATTTAATAGATGGTTTTAATGAAGGTTTGCAAAATGTTTTACAGTTTTTTCAATCTATTCCTGCTGAAAAATTAGAGTATAAATACGCTGAAGACAAATGGACTACTAAAGAAGTATTACAACATATTATAGATACCGAACGCATTTTTATGTACCGTTGTTTTAGAATTGCAAGACATGATAAAACTGCTTTGGCAGAGTTTAATCAAAATGTATATATTGAACCTTCACAGGCTAATTCAAAATCAATGGAATCATTATTAAGCGAATACAAAATAGTAAGACAAAACTCAATTGTTTTATTAAACAGTTTATGTGATGAAGATTTAAAATTTATAGGTACAGCTTCAGGAAATGTTATGTCTGCTCGTTCTGCTGCGTTTTCAACTATTGGTCATGAAATTTGGCACATAGATATTATTAAAGAACGCTATCTTTAGTTAACTAACTGTAGAATACTTTCTTTTCAATATTATAATTGTTAAGTACGATAAAACCCCAAAAATTGAAAAACCAATAAAAAGAGGTAAAACAGAGGTAGAAACAAAACTACCAATATAGTTAGCAATAGGAACCGCCATTACCGTTGAAATAAACCCATTTATTGCCGCTCCAATTCCAGCTATATGCCCTAAAGGTTGCATAGCTAAAGCACGTAAATTTCCAAATAGAAAGCCAAGAGCGAAAAATTGTAGTCCAAAAAATGTCAATAAAACACCAATACTTGGGTTTCCTCCATCCCAAAATAGGATAACATATAAAATAGAAATTATAGTATAAGCTACAATTCCTATATACGCAATTCGCATCATACCATATTTAACTACAAATTGACTATTTAAATAAGTTGCTAAACCTACTGATATAGCTAAACTTGCAAAAATATAAGGGAACATATTTGCTAAATCATACTGCTCTTGAAAAATTTGTTGAGATGTACTTAAATACACCATAAACGAGCCTGTAATAAATCCAGAAACAATAGTGAAAGCAACAGCGTCTTTATATTTAAAAAACTCTTTAACACCATCAATAAATAAGTGAGAAGAAAACTTTATACGATTCTTTTTTGCCAAAGTTTCAGGTTGTCTAATCCAAAACCAAAGCATAACCAAAACACCAAAAACCAGGTTCATATAAAAGATAGATTCCCAATTAAAAACATGGAGTAAAAACTGACCTAAAGCTGGAGCTATAACAGGAATTAAAATAAAAAACATGACCACTATCGATAAGATTTTTGCCATATAATTTCCACTATAAGAATCTCTAATCATAGAAATACTTAAACTTCTAGGAGACGATAAACCAACACCTTGTAATACGCGCCCTAAAATCATCATTTCAAAGCTTTTAGTAGTAACACAAATAATACTGGCAATAATAAAAACGATAAACCCAATATATACAATGGGTTTTCTTCCAAAACTATCCGATAAAGGCCCAAAAAGTAATTGCCCAAAACCTAAACCTAAAAAAATCATGGTTATAAGTAATTGATTATCATTTGGGTTAGTTGTCGATAAATGTTTCCCTATTTCAGGTAAAGCTGGTAAAAGCGCGTCAATAGATAATGCTACAAGAGACATTAAAGCTGCCATTAAAGCAATAAATTCGAATTGGGGTTTATTATTTGGGTTTTGCATTAGGCAAATGTAAGTTAATTATTGTCTATTTTTGTGATAAGAAAATGATGTTGTTTTTTAAAAGTAAAATAATTTATGCCATTTAAAAAGTTAATTGAACCACTTAAAGATACTATTGAATACAATAAATTTGAAACAGCTTTACCGCTTCAAAAATTGATTTTATCAAAAATAAAAGGAGGTGCAAGTTTATTTGCTATTGGTCCAAAAGGTTGTGGTAAAACTACAAGTTTGGTAATAAGTGTGATTCAGAAATTAAAATACGCATTTGAAGACGCACCAAGAGCTTTAATTTTTGTAAAAGACAAACAAGCAGCTTTAAATTTAGAGCAAGTATTTAATAGTTTTAAAAGAGGAACCGATTTACGCGTATATTGTGCTTACGAAGAGCATAATATTGATACTCAACGTGATGATATATATATTGGAACAGACATTATTATTGCTACGCCAAAGCGTTTAAATAAAATATTTTATTTAAATGGTATAAACCTAAATGAACTACAATTATGTATTATTGAAGATGCAGAATTTCTGTTTTCAGGTCGTAATCTTGCCGAAGTAACCAGAACACCAGAGAGTATTGGAAAATGTCAATATCTTGTTTTCTCTACTAAATTTGATGCACGTTTTAAGCGTTGGCAAGAGTCGTTTATGTATAACTCTCAAATTGTTAAAGTTTAACAGCTATAAGTTTTAATTAATTTAGTAAAATGAATACTGCTTTTCGAGATTTTAAAATAACATCTTTTAATACAAGTGAAAGCAATTCTTTTTTCAACTTATAGCATTAGGAGAAACACCAAAGAGATTGTATGCATTTCTATTACAACATCTAATAATACGATTACTTGTGCCGCTTTAAGTGATGCCTCAAAAGGTGATTATACAACTCATTTAGTAAATAAAGGAGCAACCAGAACAGTAAATATTACTGGTTTTCCTTCCAAAGTTAAATCTGTTAAGGTTTATTAATAAATCATATAAAAAAATGAAATGCTTTCAATTGAAAACGGTGAATTTTTTATTGAATTAGAAAGTGCAGGTTTTATTTGTTCTCGACTGCACTGCTTGAAACGGACATAAATTATAATTAAGTTTATAACGGAATATTTCCATGTTTACGTTTAGGTAAATTAACCTCTTTGTTTTCTAGCATAGAAAAAGCTTTTATTAGTTTACGTCTTGTGTTTTTTGGTAGAATAATTTCATCAATAAAGCCGCGTCTTGCAGCTCTATAAGGATTAGCAAATTTTTTGGCATATTCAGCTTCTTTCTCAGCTAACTTTTTTACAGGGTCATCAGATGCAGCTATTTCTTTTCTAAAAATAATTTCACTAGCGCCTTTTGCACCCATTACTGCAATTTCTGCTCCTGGCCATGCAAAATTTAAATCTGCTCCAATATGTTTAGAATTCATTACATCGTAAGCGCCACCGTATGCTTTTCTAGTAATAACGGTAACTTTAGGCACGGTAGCTTCACTTAAAGCGTACAATAGTTTTGCGCCATGTACAATAATACCATTCCATTCTTGGTCGGTTCCTGGTAAAAAACCTGGAACATCTACTAATACCAATAGCGGAATATTAAAGCAATCACAGAAACGTGTAAAACGCGCTGCTTTTTTAGAACTATTTACGTCTAAAACACCTGCTAAAAATTGTGGTTGATTTGCAATAATACCAACACTTTGTCCGCCAATTCTAGAGAAACCAACAATAATATTTTCAGCATAATCTTTATGAATTTCATAAAATGAATCTTTATCAATTATACCCGAAATAATATGATGCATGTCATAAGGTTTATTCGGGCTTTCTGGAACAATATCAGATAAAATATCTCTTATCTCATCATTTAGTTTAAAGTCTAATTTCTTAGGTGCTTCTGTATTGTTTTGTGGTAAATAGCTTAAAAGAGCTTTTAAATCTTCTAAGCATTCAATATCATTCGCTGAGGTTATATGAGCAACACCAGATTTTGATGCATGCGTATAAGCACCACCTAATTCTTCACTTGTAACTTCTTCATTGGTAACTGTTTTTACAACATTTGGACCAGTTACAAACATATAACTAGTGTTTTCAACCATCATAGTGAAATCTGTCATTGCAGGTGAGTATACAGCACCACCAGCACAAGGTCCCATAATAGCAGAGATTTGTGGTATAACTCCAGAGGCTTGTACATTTCTATAAAATATATCTGCATAACCACCAAGCGATTTTACACCTTCTTGAATACGTGCGCCACCAGAATCGTTAAGCCCAATAATTGGTGCGCCAACTTTTACTGCCAAATCCATGATTTTGCATATTTTTTCAGCATGAGTTTCAGATAAAGCACCACCAAAAACTGTAAAATCTTGAGCGTAAATATATACTAATCTATTATTTATAGTGCCATAGCCAGTTATGACGCCATCACCAAAATAAATTTCTTTTTCCATACCAAAATCGGTAGTTCTATGGGTTACTAAAACACCAATTTCTTCAAAAGACCTTTCATCCATTAAATAATTAACACGTTCTCTAGCGGTTAACTTTTTCTTTTTGTGTTGTTTATCAATACGTTTTTGTCCGCCACCTAAATAGGCTTGTGTAAGTTTTTCGTTTAACTTATTTATTTTAGAATCCATAGTTTATTGTTTAGGTAATCTAACACTATTTTTATCTTTTAAGTATTGCTTTAAAGCTACAAGTGCCGCTATTTTAGCTTCGTTTTCAGTTTCTTCACGCAATGCTTCAGGTGAATAATAATCCTTTACAAAATGTGTATTAAAGTTTCCAGAACGGAATGCTTCGTGTTCAAAAACATATTTCCCGAAAGGCAAGGTTGTTTTTACACCTTCAATATGATAGTTTTCTATAGCTTTTAACATCAACTGAATAGCTTCTTCACGTGTGTTTCCATAAGTGATTAATTTTGAAAGCATCGGGTCGTAATAAATAGGAACCTCCATGCCTTCTTCAAAACCATTATCGACTCTAATGTTTTTACCAACAGGTAATTTATAGGTTTCTAACGTTCCAACACTTGGAAGGAAATCGTTTAAAGGATCTTCTGCATACACGCGTAATTCGAGTGCATGACCATTAATTTTTAAATCTTCTTGTTTTATTTGAAGTTTTTCTCCACGAGCAACACGAATTTGAAGTTCTACTAAATCGGTTCCAGAAATTAATTCAGAAACAGGATGTTCAACTTGTAGCCGAGTATTCATCTCTAGGAAATAGAAATTATGATTTTCGTCTAATAAAAATTCTACAGTTCCTGCACCTAAATAATCACAAGATTTAGCAACTTTAATAGCCGCTTCACCCATTTCTTTTCTTAATTGAGAAGATAAAACAGATGATGGCGCTTCTTCAACTACTTTTTGATGCCTACGTTGAATACTACATTCACGCTCAAAAAAATGTAATACATTGCCATGGCTATCTGCCATGATTTGAATTTCAATATGACGTGGAGAAGTCACATATTTTTCAATAAAAACTGAACCATCACCAAATGCAGATGTTGCTTCACTAATTGCGCGATTCATTTGTGATTCTAAATCGTTTTCTTTTTCGACAATACGCATACCTTTTCCTCCACCTCCAGCAGAAGCTTTTATTAAAATTGGAAACCCAATTTCCTTAGCAATAGTTTTTGCTTTTTCAATATCAGTTATGGCTTCATCTATGCCAGGAACCATAGGGATGTTATATGTTTTAACAGCGTCTTTTGCTGCTAATTTGCTTCCCATAATTTTTATGGCTTTTGAATGCGGACCAATAAATATAATATTGTTTTGTTCTGCAAGTTCAGCAAAATCAGCATTTTCACTTAAAAAACCATAACCAGGATGAATGGCATCAACATGTAGCTGTTTTGCAACTTCTATGATTTTATCACCTTTTAAATACGATTGGTTTGATGGTGGCTCTCCAATACAAACAGCTTCGTCTGCATATTTCACATGCGGTGCATTTCTATCGGCTGTAGAATAAACCGCAACCGTTTTTATACCCATTTTTTTTGCTGTTCGCATTACACGAATTGCTATTTCGCCTCTGTTTGCAACTAGTATTTTTTTCATGGCTTATTCGAATTCGATTAATAACTGATTTTTTTCTACAGGATCCCCTTTTTTAGCTGATATAGATTTTATAACACCATCTCTTGGTGATGTAATTATATTCTCCATTTTCATAGCTTCAAGAATAAGTAATGTATCATTTTCTTTAACTTCATCTCCAACTTTTACATTAAAATCTAAGATTAAACCAGGCATTGGCGCTTTAATAGAATTAATATGTTTTGTTGAGCCAATAGAAAACCCCATGTCCTTTATAAGGGTATCTAAGTCATTCAAAATATTAATGTCATATAAGTTGTTATTGACTTTTACTTGATATGATTTTTTATTGATATTTGAATTAGTAATTACTGCTTTATAAGATTTGTTTCGCTGTAAAATATGAAACTTGGATTCTGAAACTTCTAAATCATCAAGACTTAATAAGTCTTCTTCTTTAATTTCAAAATTGAAAGTGTTATTGACGTTTATTGTGAAGGTCTTATTCATTTTCGAATTAATTAGTTAATTGTAAATATAAGATTTTAAATTCCTGATTTTATTATCAATAAGATAATTAAAGTTCAACAAAACTATAAAAACATAAACCATGATAATATGAGTTACGTCATGTTTTTGATAAATGTTCACACTTTAAATTGTGAACTATTTTGATGTCGTTTTATAGCTTTTCTTGATAAGAATAAACCAATAAAAAGTGATACAAATGCACCAACCCAAATACCTGGTATAAAATCGATAAACAAAAAGAAATCGTATGCCCCATGAAATATAACAGCAAGAAGTAATCCTGTTAAATTTAATACTATTTTATTATTTGAAAATTTTGCTTTTCCCATAAAGTAACCCATTAAAATAGCGAATGTTGCATGGGCTGGAACTGCAGTAAAAGCTCTTAAAAGTGCCGTTTGGTAACCGCCTTCTAATACATAGAAAATATTTTCGGTAGCCGCAAAACCCATAGAGACCATAACGGCATAGACAATGCCATCAAAAGGTTCGTTAAATTCTTTTTTTGTTTGAGCATAATAGCGAACAATAATGTATTTGCTAAATTCTTCAGTAAGTCCAACAATAAAAAAGGCTTTTATAAACTGTTGAAACACACTTGTATTGTTTGGTAAAGGCAGAACAATATCAAAAATATAGTAAAGTATTGATGTGATAATAATGCTTACAATAGCACCTAATAAAAAGTTGTAAAAAAGTAATCTCTTAGGCTCTTTTTCGTATTTATCTTTATAATAAATATAAAGAATAATTATAAAAACGGGTACAATTGCTAAGAAGAGTAAATGCATTTTGAAAAATAATCAAAAAAAAGAATTTATAGTGCTATTTTCTGAATGTTTTGTAACACAATTTCGTAAGATGATTTGTTTGATGGTACAAAATGATTATTCTTACCAATGTTTTCTAAGAGTTTTTTAAAACCTTCTAACGATACTAATTTTAAGGCTTCAACTTCTTCTATTTGTGGTGTTAATTCAGAAATTGGGACTTTAAGTTTTGATATGAATGTGTGATGAAACTCATTATCAATAATGCCATTATCATAAGTTTGAAAGCATTCAAAAACACCAATTAATTGTAATTCATTTTCAGAAACATCTAAATTTATTTCTTCTTTAATTTCTCTAACAGCAGCTTGTTTTACGGTTTCGCCAGCATCAATATGTCCAGCAACCGAAACGTCCCACATTAGTGGACAAATTACTTTTGAAGCTGCTCTTTGTGCTAATAAGATGTCGCCTTTCTCAGTGTGAAACCAAATGTGTGCAGTATTGTGATATAATCCCTTTTTATGAATTTTAGATTTTGGTACAGATTTACCTGTTGTTTTACCTTCTTTAGTTACAATATCTATGTATTCTTCCATAATTAAAAAAAGCCTCGAAATGAGGCTTAAATTTTATTCAAAATAACTAAACGTATCGCCATCTTTTATTCTAAGAAGCGTTTCATAAATCATTCTAATTACATTTTCTACATCATCTTTATGAACCGTTTCTACAGTGGTATGCATATAACGCAAAGGCAATGAAATTAATGCAGAAGCGACACCGCCATTGCTATACGCAAAGGCATCAGTATCTGTTCCTGTAGCACGAGATAATGCAGCACGCTGAAAAGGTATTTTATTCTCTTCGGCAGTATCGGTAATTAAATCACGTAATTTTTGTTGTACAGCTGGAGCGTAAGCAATAACTGGTCCTTTTCCCATTTCGCAATGACCTTGTATTTTTTGGTCAATCATTGGTGTCGTGGTATCGTGTGTAACATCGGTAACAATAGCTACATTTGGTTTAATGGTATGTGTAATCATTTCTGCACCACGCAACCCAATTTCTTCTTGTACGGAGTTTGTAATATATAACCCAAAAGGCAGTGTTTTATTATTTTCTTTTAGTAAACGCGCCACTTCAGCAATCATAAAACCACCCATTCTGTTATCTAAAGCCCGACACACAAAATTGGTTTTGTTTAAAATATGAAATTCATCTGGATATGTGATGACGCAACCAACATGCACACCTAATTTTTCAACTTCTTTCTTGGTTTTGCAACCTGTATCAATAAAAATATTATCTGGTTTAGGCGGTTCTTCCTTAGTACGACTGCGTGTATGTATTGCTGGCCATCCAAAAACACCTTTTACAATGCCTTTTTTTGTATGAATATTTACAATTTTACTTGGTGCAATTTGGTGGTCGCTTCCACCATTTCTTACTACATAAATTAAACCTTTGTCCGAAATATAATTTACATACCACGAAATTTCATCGGCATGACCTTCAATAACAACTTTGTATTTTGCTTTTGGGTTTATTACACCAACAGCAGTTCCGTAGGTATCTGTAATGAATTCATCAACGTATGGTTTTAAATAATTCATCCATAATTTTTGCCCGTCCCATTCGTATCCGGTTGGAGCTGCATTATTTAAATATTTTTCTAAAAAGTCCATCGACTTTTTGTTTAGGATTGCTTTTTTTGCCATAAGAAATATGCTTTTTTTAACTAATATAAAAGTGTTTCTAATATTTAGAGTATTTTGTAAAAATAAAAGGATTTATTAAGTTATTGGTTACTCGTTAAAAATAATTTGTAACAAAAGGTGAAATTTTCACACTAATCCGCTAATAAATATAATTTAAAACTCATAAAATGAAGTTAGTAATCAAAAATTTAACAAAAACATATAAGAATGGTGTTAAGGCTATTGATGATTTAAGTTTAGAAATTGGAACAGGAATGTTTGGTTTACTAGGGCCAAATGGAGCAGGAAAATCTTCTTTAATGAGAACTATTGCAACATTACAAAGTCCTGATTCTGGCTCAATAACTTTTGGAGATATCAATGTACTTGAAGATAATATGTCGTTGCGAAAATTTTTAGGTTACTTACCACAATCATTTGGAGTGTATCCAAAAATGTCTGCCGAAGATTTGTTAGATTATTTCGCAACTTTAAAAGGTGTGAGTTCAAAATCTGATAGACAAACTTTGGTAAAAGAAGTTTTAGAAATCACTAATTTATATGATGTAAGAAAGAAACATGTTGCAGGTTATTCTGGCGGAATGAAACAACGTTTTGGTATTGCTCAACTTTTATTAAACAATCCGAAATTAATTATTGTTGATGAACCAACTGCTGGTTTAGACCCTGCTGAACGCCATCGATTTTTAAATGTATTAAGAGAGGTTGGAACAAATTCTACTGTAATTTTCTCAACGCATATTGTAGAAGATGTTAAAGAATTATGTAACGAAATGGCAATTTTAAATGGAGGAAGAATATTAAAACATACGACTCCTATTGAAGCTACTGATGAAATAAAAGACCAAATTTGGATTAAGGTTATTGAAAATGAGGACTTGGAAGAAGAGATGAGTATATATAATGTATTATCACGAAGTTTTAATCAAGATAACACTTTAACAATTAGAGTACATGCTTCAGAGCAACCAGCAAGTGATTTTGTACAGACCGAACCTCAATTAGACGATGTGTATTTTATTGCTTTAAAGCAAGACGAATCTGTACTTGCTTAATTAATTCTTAAAAATACAAAACATGTTTTCTACAATATTTAAATACGAAATAAAATACTGGCTTAAGAAACCTTCTTTTTATATATATTTAGTAATTTTCTTTTTATTAGCCCTGTTCTTAGCAGCAACTTCAGCAGGAATTTTTGATTCTCTAACTGTAACAACAGGATCTTCAAAGATTGTAAACTCACCAACTGGAGTTATAGGATTATTTAGTGGTTTAACAACTTTTGTATTCTTCTTATTCCCATCTATAATTGGTGTTTCCATTTATAGAGATTATAAAAGCGAAATGCATACTATTTTGTATTCATATCCTTTTACAAAAGCAAATTATTTATTTGCTAAATTTTTTAGTGGAGTTGTTATTGTAACGCTTATTGTTTTAGCAATAGGAATTGGAATGCTGATAGGTTTTAGGTTACCAGGAACCAACCAAGATATTGTTGGAAGTTTTAATTTTACATCATACTTACATGCTTATTTTATTTATATAATTCCTAATGTATTATTATTTGGAGCTATTGTTTTTGCCGTTGTTACTTTTACAAGAAATATTGCTGCTGGTTTTATTACAGTAATATTATTAATGCTTATACAAGGTTTAGCTTCAAGTTTACTTTCAGATCCAGATAACAGATTTATGTCTGCGCTTTTAGATCCTTATGGAGAAACAGCCGCAAATTATTACACACGTTATTGGACAGTTGCTGAACAGAATGAAGACATGTTACCATTTAAAGGTGTAATTATTTATAATAGATTATTGTGGCTTGGAATTGGAACGTTAATTTTTGGTCTGGTTTTTAAATTCTTTAAATTTAGTCAGAATGCGATTTCTTTTTCCTTTAGAAAACAAAAAGGAGAGCGTATTACTAAAAGCAATTTTGGAGGCATTACCAGAGTTAATTTACCGAAAGTAAATTACAATTTTTCTTTTCTTCAAAATTTAAAAACCACTTGGAAACTGTCTAATATAGATTTTAAATACATTATTAAAAGCTGGCCTTTTATTAGTATTGTTTTAGTGGGTTTAATTTTTATTCTAATTGGCTTATCTGAAGTTGGAAATATCTTCGGAACAGCAACGCTTCCAGTAACATGGAAAATGCTAAATGGAGGAGCAGGGTTTTTTATCTCCATTACTATTTGTACATTTTTATATGCAGGAATGTTGGTGCAAAGAGGAAGAACAGCAAACATAGATCAAATACTTGATACAACACCAGTGCCAAATTGGACGTTGCTGTTATCTAAATTTATTGCGCTTTTAAAAATGCAATTGCTATTATTAGCCGTTATTATGGTGTCTGGAATGATATTTCAAATTTATAAAGGCTATTATGATTTTGAATTAGGTCATTATATAAAAGAGCTATTTGGATTAAGATTTATCAGTTTTGCAATTACTGCATTACTATCTTTATTTATTCAAACATTAGTTAGAAATCAGTATTTGGGATTATTTATTTTAATAATAATTTCTATTGGAATGCCATTTTTGAGTTTTGCTGGTATTGAGCAATCTATATTTAAATATAACCAAGGACCAAGTTTTTCGTATTCAGATATGAATGGTTATGGCACGTCGTTTTTAAGATATTTTATTTACAAAACCTATTGGTTATTTGGTGGTTTTGTATTGTTAATTCTTGCAGGTTTATTTTGGGTAAGAGGATTACCATATTCATTTAAAGAACGTTTGTCTATTGCAAAATCTCGTTTTAAAGGGGTGTCTTTAGTTGGTTTTGCTGTATTCTTAATTGGGTTTTTAACGATTGGCTTTAAAATTTATCATGAAAACAATATTATTCATGTTAGAACGTCTTTAAAAGAAAGTGAGCAACAATCTGTTGAATGGGAAAAGACCTATAAAAAGTATGAAAACGCAATCCAACCAAGAATAGTTTCTGTAAAAGCAGACATGAACATTTTTCCTAAAGCATTAAATTTTGATGCTAAAGCAATTTACGTTATGGTTAATAAGTCTAATCAAGCCATTGATAGTATTTTATTAAATCATAACGATTATCCAAGTACGTTTAAATTCAACAAGGAAAATACTTTAGTTTTAGAAGATACCTTGTACAATTTTGATATTTATAAACTGAAACAATCCTTACTTCCTGGCGATAGTTTAGAATTAAATATTACTGTACACAATATTCCTAATACATCGTTGCGACCTTTTTCTCCAGTTAGAGGAAATGGAACGTTTATAAATAATCTTCAAATTTTTCCATCATTTGGTTACAATGGAGGCGAACTTACGGATAATGAAACCCGTAAAAAGTACGATTTACCTCCAAATGAGTTAAAACCACATCCTTCAGATTCTACAGCTTTGGCAAATACGTATATTTCTAAAGATGCAGATTGGATAGATTTTGAAGCAACTGTAAGTACTTCTGAAGATCAGATTGCTATTGCTCCAGGATATTTGCAAAAGGAATGGACAGAAGATGGTCGTCGTTATTTTCATTATAAAATGGATAGCAAGATTTTAAATTTCTACGCATTTAATTCGGCTAAATATGAAGTTAAAAAAGAACGATGGAATGATATTAGTTTAGAAATATATTACCACAAAGGGCACGATTATAATTTAGATAGAATGATGAAAGGCATGAAAGCTTCTTTAGATTATAATTCTAAAAATTTTAGTCCATATCAGCACAGACAAGCGCGTATTATAGAGTTTCCAAGAACAGGAGGGAGTTTTGCACAATCGTTTCCTAATACCATTCCGTTTTCAGAAGGTATAGGTTTTATTGCAGATGTTGATGATACAAATGAAGGAGGTGTTGATTATCCTTTTGCTATTACAGTACACGAAGTTGCGCATCAATGGTGGGCGCATCAAGTTATTGGAGCCGATGTTTTAGGCGCAACCATGTTATCCGAAAGTTTATCGGAATATGTGTCTCTAAAAGTATTAGAACACCAACAAGGTAAAAGTAAAATGCGTAAGTTTTTAAAGAAAGCATTAGACGATTATTTAACACGACGAACGTTTGAGCGTAAACGTGAAAAACCACTTATGTATAACGATGGTCAAGGTTATATACATTATCAAAAAGGGTCTTTAGTGTTTTATGCTTTGAGTGATTATATTGGAGAAGACGTTTTAAATGGCGCTTTAAAAACCTATGTTGAAAAGGTGAAATTCCAAGAACCGCCTTATACAACATCTATAGATATGGTAAATCATATCAAAGCAGTTACACCAGATTCATTGCAGTATGTTATTAAAGATATGTTTGAAACTATTACGCTTTATAAAAACAGAATTATTGATGCAGAAGTTACCGAATTAGATAATGGCAAATTCCAAGTAGATATAGAGTTTAATGTAAGTAAATATAGAAATGACGAAAAAGGAAAACGTTTTTATGGTGAAAAAGTTGGAGATTCATTAATACATAAAACAGAAGGCAAGAAAAGACCAGAGTATTCTGTGGTATTAGCTGATTATATTGATATTGGAATTTTTGCTGAAGATGAAACGGAAGATGGAAAAAAGAAAGAAGTTGAACTCTATTTAAAGAAGCATAAAATAACAGAAATCAATAATAAAATTACCATTATAGTTGATAGAAAACCTACAGAAGTAGGAGTGGATCCATACAATAAACTAATCGATACAAGCTCTGACGATAATAGAAAACAATTATAATTAAAGTTTAGTTTTTATTAGTTCGAGCGCAGTCGAGAACGGTAAAGAGTTTAAAAGAAGGTCTCGACTGCGCTCGACCAGACAGCACATTATATTAAAATTTTTATTTAAAAACTCATAATCAGATTCTGGTTATGAGTTTTTTTGTGTATTAACTGAAGTCAATCATAATATTTTTACGATTTTTAGGTTTAGAATTGTGTAAATTCTTAATTTTGAAGAATTATTGCTCCAATGATTTTAAAGATGAATTATTTAAAATATTTATTTATTCTTTTTCCCGCTTTTGTCTTTGCTCAAATAAATGAAATAGAGCAGGATTCAACTGAAGTTAAATATATTATAGTTGAGGGTGATTCAATTCCTAGAATAGCAATAGATTTAGATGTAGTAATGCTTTTACATAAGTTGAAATTCAATAGTAGAAAGGATAGAATACGCTATTTGATTTTGCGCCGAAAAACCATAAAAGTATATCCGTATGCTAAAATGGCTGCAGATAGATTAGACTCTTTAAACAAGCGTTTGGAAAGACTTACAAAAAAACGTGCTAGAAAAAAATATACAAAACGGCTTCAAAAATATATTGAAGGTGAATTTTCTGAAGAATTAAAAAAACTAACTCGAACTGAAGGTCAGATTTTAGTTAAGTTAATACATAGGCAAACAGGAATTACTACATTCAATTTAATAAAAGAATTACGTAACGGTTGGCGTGCCTTTTGGTTTAATAGTACTGCAAAAGTGTTCAAGATTTCTTTAAAAAGTGAATTCGACCCAATGAGCGTTAAAGAGGATTATTTAATTGAAGATATTTTACAACGTAATTTTCAAAGCGGACGATTAGAACGACAAAAATCGGCTATTGGTTTTGATTTTTACGATCTAACCGATAAGTGGCTAAATTCTAAAAAGCCCTAAATTTTATGTGTATTCAATCGCCTTTTGAAGAAAAACTAAATGCTATAACACATGCTATTGGAGCATTGTTTGGTATTGCAGCATTAGTTTTGCTTATTGTTTTTGACAGCCATAAAACCAATTGGAGTTTATTTAGTGTTATTGTTTATGGCATATCTATTATTATATTATTTACTGCATCAGCACTATATCATTCGTTTAAAGACGAAAAGAAGAAATACTATTTTCGTATTGTAGACCACATTAGCATTTACTTTTTAATTGCTGGTACGTATACACCAGTTGCGCTAATTACGTTGCACGATAGTTTGAGTTGGACGTTGTTTTGGATAGTTTGGGGAATTGCCGCTTTTGGTATTGTTTTAAAACTATTTTTCACAGGAAGATTCGAAATATTTTCAACATTACTGTATCTGGTAATGGGTTGGTTAATTGTTTTAGATTTTACAAATTTTTCTAATAGTATAAATAGCAATGGTGTTTTATTGCTTTTTGCTGGTGGATTATCATATACCGTTGGCATTATTTTTTATGCGATTCATAAAATACCATATAACCATGTTATTTGGCATTTGTTTGTTCTGTCTGGTGCGATATGTCACTTTTTTATGATTTTCTTTTTTGTGATATAGGCAGATATATTGTTAATAAACAGTTGTTTTTATTGCAGAATCAATAGATGATGTACCTTTTGATTTACGTGAACAAAGAGTAATAACACCGCGTAAAATTCATTGCTTGGTAGTTTTGTACTTGGAAAATCCTGCGAATTTTCAGCCAAGTTATTTTCTTTTTTAGTAACTTAAACACGAAACCATTCACAAAAACGATAAGTATAACTCCCAAAAAAGCTAATCACGTTTAATCAATTTAAAACTTCGTATTCTGTTGTTTTGTTCAATATTTAAAATGTAAATACCTATAGATAATGCGTTTCCATTTAAGGTTATTGGGTAGTTTTCAACATCTTCTGTTAGTTCAACATCTTCTGTTAGTTCAACAGTGTTATTTAGTATTTCGCGTCCTAAAATA
>CAZLXG010000021.1:30202-34176 GCA_964563585.1 uncultured Flavobacteriaceae bacterium
TTCAACATCTTCTGTTAGTTCAACAGTGTTATTTAGTATTTCGCGTCCTAAAATATCATAGAGTCTATACGTAACAGGAAGTGTATTATCAAATGATACAATTCTAAGTGTTACATTATTTATAAAAGGATTTGGATATACAGAAGCATTAAATCCGTCTTCTTCATCAACCATAATAAATGGGTCGGTAATATTTATTTTCATTTCACTAAACCCAAAACAATCACCACCATAATTTGTTGTTGGTGTAATAAGGACAAAACGTGCTTGTATGCCTTCAAAATCTGGACCTTCTTCACCTTCATAAACCGATGAACCTGGAGCTTGATTTAAAGTGAATTCACCTAAATTAGTCCATGTTATAGCATCTAAAGAATAATCAATAGTATATTCACTTATTCCGTAATTTAAATTTGCTGATTCATTTGCGTTCCAAATCTTACTTTCATTTAATGTATAATCATATCCAAAGTCATACATAATCCAATGTGATTCTCCGTTTGAAGCATTTGGATTTGCGGAAGTTTCACAAGACACCCAGCCATCATACCAACTGGTACTATGTCTGTCTGGATAACATTGTGAACTTACTAAGTTGATAGTAAATAAGAAAATTAATGATATGTATATTTGTGTTGTCTTCATTATGTCTATGTCATATTCATAAAACCGATTGGTGCTGTACCAGAGTTAACATCGTAAAAATTTGAAATATTAGGTAAAATGGTACTCAACTCAGATGCAGGAACACCAAACCATAAGGCTAATTCTGCTATATATAAATCTGCAGCAGTTGTTGGTATCATAACGCCATCACGTAAGCTTGAATCACTATTCAAAGCTAATGATGGATATTTACCATAAATGTCTTTTCCAATAACAGAATCACCCATAACAAAGGCGTTTCCGCCCCAAGCGTGGTCTGTTCCGTTTCCGTTTGATGTTAATGTTCTTGCAAAATCTGATACACTAAATGTGGTTACACAATCGGCTACATTTAATTCACTTAAAACATCACTAAAATATTTAAGAGCTTCATTTACTTGCTGTAAATTACTGGCTTGATTTACCAATAACTCGTCATGATGATCCCAACCACCAATTTGAACAAAAAATGTTTGGCGAGAAAACCCTAAAGTATCTCTTGAAGCAATGGATTTAGCAACCATTCTAAACTGTTCAGCTAAATTGTTCATTTCTGGTAATTCTGTTGAGAATTCTGCAATTCCATCAACAGCAGCTTGAAATTCTAAGCTTCCATCATTTGAGTTTTTAATGATGTTTTTATATGTGTTTTTAAAAACATCTTGATAATCTCTTTCTAACATAGAGTTTAATGCCTGCGTACGCAATTGGTTAAAGGCATTTTGCCCATTATAACCACTTAAACCAACACTACCGTTATTGGTAATAGCATAAGGAACAATATAATCTCCACGTTGAAATATGTTACTTCCTTGAAGTGAAATATTCATAGAAATATTTTGATTAGAGTTCATAGATTGCACTAAATCTGCAATTTTTCCGCCCCAACCAACATTAGTTCTTTCATGCGGTTTTCCTGTTTGCCATTGTTGAATTTGGTCTGCATGCGAAAATAATCCTAAAGGTGTTTTAACAACTTTATTTTGAATATCTGATTTTGTTGAAGGCTCAATAAGTGTTCCAACATTAGCTAAAAATGCTAAGCTATTATTTTCAAACATTTGTTGCATATCGCCCATTGAAGGATGGACTCCAAATGTGCGACCATCAGATGTATTTGGGTTTATTTGTAAAATATTATTTTGACCAATTGCTAAGTTAGAACGCGTTGTTGCATATTCATTATACTCACTATTGCCTCTTGGCATCAACATATTATACGAATCGTTTCCACCTGCAAGCATAATACAAACTAAAGCTTTATAATCGCCACCTAAAGGTGTTATGATAGACGAATTATCCGTAGCCGAAGCAGCCATAGCTTTTAGATTGATTAATGACGAAAACATTGTGGTGTAACCCAATGCAGCACAGGATTGTCCTAAAAATTTTCGCCTTGACATGGAGTGTTTATGCTTCATCATTTTTGTTATTTTAATATAGTGTAATCTGGGCTAACTAGTATTAAATACAATGCCATTTTAACACGATTGTGCATATAATCAACATTAGGGTTTGTGCCTTGTATTGGATTTACTGCATTAATAATAATTAGTCTAGTTTCATCAGATAGTTGTCCACGTGTAAATAATTTATCTAATTGATTTGCTAAAACTTCTGCATCTTTTGCATAATATTTTAAGGCTTCAAAATCTAGAGGTGTATCTTTATGGTCTAAATCCCAAGTGTTTAGCATGGAATAATATTCTGGATACGTCCAACGGTCAACCATATTTGCATAAGATAAGCTACTAGCCGAATTGTGTATCTGAAATTCTGGACCTACTAAATTAGCATCTGTAAATTCAGCATTTGGAACATAATCTGGTAAATAAAAATTGAATACATGTGGCGAAGCTAAAGGAGCTTGACTAGTGGCATTTAAAAAATCATAACCTATATTCCAATTAATACCATTTTTGTTATCTAAATCAATCTGTCTAGCAACATTAAAGTATCTAATCATTGGTTCTATTAATTTGCCTTGATTTGGGTTTTCTATCCAGCTACAACTTCTAGCTTCTTCATCTAATAAAATAGCTTTAATAACTGCCTTCATATCTCCACGAACACCCTTGGTGTTATTAAATGCAGCACTAACTCTACCAATATAAGCTGGCGATGGATTAGACTTTACCATTTGCTGTATTAAACGCCTTGATACAAATGGCGCTGTATTTGGGTGATTAAAAAGATTGTCAATTCCATCGTCAATATCTTGCATTCCAGATTGTCCGTTTGGAATTGTAATATCATTTAGTAAATGCTTTTCTCCAGGTTGATGCCAGTCATCATACATAACCATTGGTTTATTTTTTATAGCATAATAAAAGTTTGCCCCAAACTCTGTAGTTATTCCCCATTCATTTTCTTTTATATCTGCAGGACCAAGACCTGTGAATATTTTGGCAAACTCTTTTATATCATTATTATCATATGTTGGAATTCTGTTGCCTTCACCATCTAAAATATAGATTCCATTTTGATTCATTTCATATAAACCAATAGTGAAAAGTTGCATTACTTCTCGAGCAAAATTTTCATCTGGATGTATGTTTTTATCTGGAAAACTTCTTGGATTGTTGTAATGGCTTAAATAACCGCCCATCATGGGATGCAGCGTAACTCCTCTTAAAATATCTCTAAAATTTGTAAAAGCATTATCTTTTAAAACATCGTAATAATCGCCAAGACCAACACCATAGTCACCAATATTAGACCTGAATGAAATAACTAAAAACTCACTTAAAGCTAGTGCTATTTTTTGACGTAGTAAATCTTGATTCCCAATGTTAGATTCCCACCAAGCGTACTGAAAATGTGGCCAATATGGACCAAAATAATCATCAGGACTTCCGCCATTAATTACAAACCTTACCATGGCTTGATTAAATATATCTTGAGTTAACACACCCATTGAAGGCGAATTTTTATCAAATTGACTATCAATCCAATCTTCAAACGAATTTTCGGCAACTGCTTTTATGTAGTTTAAATCTGTACCAAATGTAGCTTGTGCTAAAAACCGAGACGTTTCTAATAAGCGTGCATCCATACCATTACCGTTAATCGTATTATTTGCGGTAGCAATTTCGTTCCAGTCAGTTCTGCTTTGTTGACTACTTGATGTTACCCTAATACCATTGCTGTGACCAGCACCCAAATAGTCTGAGTATTCTTGCGAAAAAATTAAAATGGGTAAGCTTAAAAAAAGATAAAATAATTTTTTCTTCATATTACAGTATATGCTTTTATATTATGATTAGGGAACTGTAATGGATTATTAATGAACCAAATATATGTAAACGATAGTTTAAATAATATATTTT
>CAZLXG010000022.1:0-33703 GCA_964563585.1 uncultured Flavobacteriaceae bacterium
TTTTTTATTTGATATATCAATTATATTTGTATCAAATGCGAAAAATATGAGAGTACCATCGAAAACAGTTTTTTATACTATTGAGAAAACCATTAAAACTTTACAACACCAAACAGTTAGACAACGTATCTTCGTAAATAGCTTCGTATTGTGGTACAATATTATGCAAATCGAATTTCAAAGATTCTTTTCTCGCATTATCTTTAAACGTTTGCAATCGGGTAGTATCACTTAAAATATGGAGTGCATTTTTAGTCATATCATCAACGTCACCCACATTACTTAAAAACCCAGAAACACCATGCATATTAACTTCTGGAATACCACCTGTGTTACTTGAGATTACAGGAACACCAGATGCCATGGCTTCTAAAGCTGCTAAACCAAAACTTTCAGTTTCTGATGGTAATAAAAACAAATCACTAAAACATAATATTTTATCTATTTCGTTACTTCTTCCAAAGAAAATAACGCGGTCTAAAATTCCTAATTTTTGACACTGTAATTCTATTTTTTCATGCTCTGGTCCTTCTCCAACTAGCATTAATTTTGCTGGCATTTCTTTTTGAATATTATAAAATACACTTATAACATCTTGTACGCGTTTCACTTCTCTTAAGTTACTTATATGCGTAATTATTTTTTCATCATCATTTGCCATCATTTCACGTTGGCAATCGGTATAATCATGATTATATTTATTTAAATCTATGAAATTTGGCACAACATTAATATCATTTTTAATATTGAATAAACGCATTGTATCATCTTTTAAACTCTGAGAAACAGCCGTAACTGCATCCGATTTATTAATACTAAAGGTTACCGCTGGTTTATAAAATGGATGACTACCAACTAGTGTAATGTCGGTTCCATGCAATGTTGTTACAATAGGCACATAAATGCCTTCTTCTAGCAACATTTTTTTAGCCATATATGCTGCATAAGCATGTGGAATTGCATAATGTACGTGCAAAATTTCAATACCGTGTAACTTAACCATATCTACCAATTTACTAGATAATGCCAATTCATATGGTTGATAATGAAACAACGGATATTCTGGCACAGTTACTTCATGATAGTGCACATTATTTCCTAGTAACTCTAATCTTACTGGTTGATTGTATGTAATAAAATGAATTTCGTGTCCGCGTTTAGATAGTTCTAAACCAAGTTCGGTAGCAACAACACCACTTCCTCCAAATGTAGGATAACAAACAATTCCTATTTTCATATTTTAATCTTCTATCGCTTCGTAAATTAAGCGTTGTATTTCAGTTCTAATATTTTCCTTTAATAATCTATTTCTTCCAGCTCTTGGATAGGTTCTATTAGCCAAAAATATATATACAATTTCTTCTTCTGGGTCTGCCCAAGCATAGGTTCCTGTAAAACCAGAATGCCCAAAACTCGTCATAGATATACAACCACATGTTGGACCTTCTTCCCCTAATTGAGGTTTATCGAACCCAATACCTCGTCTATTATTTTTTTCGCAATAATAACAGGTGTTAAATTTATTTATGGTTTCAACCTTAAAATAGCGTTTACCTCCATAATACCCTTTTTGTAAATACATTTGCATGATTTTCGCTACATCGTTGGCATTACTAAAAACACCTGCATGACCCCCAATTCCGTTTTGCATTGCTGCTCCCATGTCGTGCACGTAGCCATGTATTTTTTGATACCTGTAATAATCGTCTATCTCTGTTGGGATTATCTTCTTACTACTTATTTTATGATATGGATTGTACAAAGTATTATTTACTCCTAACGATTGATAAATATGGTCTTGCACGATTTCATCTAAGGTTTTGTCGTAATGACCTTCTATAAATTTCTTTAAAATATAATAAGGAAAGTCACTATACCTATATTTTAAATGAGTTAACAACTCCGAATCTTTGATTATTTTCGGTATAGAATCTTGATAATCAGTTCGTAAAAACAAATTTTTAGACACTTCTATATTAAACTTATCACTACGAATATTTCGATAATATTTTTTATGAGGACGCTTTGTAATTGAGTCTAAAGTGTGATAATAGAATGGTTCCCAAGGTCGTAATCTTGCATAATGCGACAACATGCTTTTAATGGTAATGTCTTTTTTGTTTGAACTTTTATATTCTGGTAGAATTTCAGAAAGTTTACTATCTAACGACACGATACCTTGTTCTTCCAACTCCATAAGCAATGGCAAAGTCGCCAATATTTTGGTTAGTGATGCTACATCATAAACATCATCAAAAGCTACTTTTTCTTTTCCTTTGTAAGTATGTTTTCCAAAATTCTTATTATAAATCACCTTTCCTCTTCTTGCTACTAAAAGTTGAATTCCTGGTGTCATCATAGAATCAACAGCAAATTGAGCAATGGAATCAATTCTATTTAATTTTTTAGAATTCATTCCAACTTGCTCTGGTATGCTATAACCTAAACGCTTAATCGCAAAATTATTAATACCATCACCTTGTTTAAAATGGATTCCTGTTGAAACTGGCAACCTTCCTTTTGCTGCTATAGCACCAAAAATAAATTGCGCAGATTTTTGTTGAGCAATTTTACTGTTTTGATAACTAACAATAATGCTTTCAATATTTTCAATAGATTTTAAATCGGAAAGTGCATAAGGTTTTACAAACACATCTAAAATAACGGTATTTGTTCTGGCTATTTCATACAACCAAACGAGTTCTTTATCAGTAAATTTATAATCTTTCCACGGGTTATCATTTGAGCGATGAAAACCAATAACAACCGTATTATAAGCTTGTAATTTATTTAATAAATCATCTAAATTATCTGAACTTATTTTGTGAATTTTTGCATATTTTTTTAACTCATTAAAAAACACAGAACCACTATCATCACCCATTTCCACATAAGCTATTGTTTTTGTTTCAAGTTGACGAAATGGTAACAATTCATTTTTATTCTTTAAAAGCGTTAATGCATTTTCAATTAAGTCTTCATACAGCATATCATCCTCAATCCTATTCAAATCTTCAACTAAATTGTACAACCCAATAGGTTTATAATTGTGTAATCCAACTTTGTATTTTGCTTGTAGAATTTTTTTAACTGAATGTTCTAAACGCTGCTCAGTAATATCACCAGTATTGCAAGCTTCAACAATTTTAGAAATACCAATACCAACATCTTCAGACATTAGCATAACATCATTTCCTGCATTAAAAGCAGCTAAATCTATATCACCTGTTTCACTAAAATCTGCTGCACCTTTCATAGTTAGTGCATCAGTAAAAATTAGACCTTTAAAACCTAAGCGTTCTTTTAAAATATCAGTAACAATATGCTTTGATAACGATGAAGGAAAATTGCTTCTAGTCTCTAAACTTGGCACATTTAAATGCGCCACCATAACACTAGACAAACCTTCTTTTATCAATTTTTTATACGGATATAGTTCTATTGAATCAATTCGCTTTTTATTAAAACTAATAGTCGGTAGAGTTTCATGCGAATCTTGGGAAGTATCGCCATGTCCTGGGAAATGTTTAGCATTAGCCAAAACACCAACGCTTTGCATACCTTTCATAAAAGCCAAAGATTTTTCGGTAACATTATCACGATTTTCACCAAAAGAACGGTTTCCAATTATTGGGTTATCTGGGTTGGTATTAATATCTACAACGGGTGCAAAATTAAAATGCACGCCCAGCCTTTTACAATGTTCACCCAATTGCTGACCTGTTTGTTCAACAAGTTGATTATTAGTTATAGCTCCAAGTGTCATATTCCAAGGAAACACATACGTTGAATCTAAACGCATACTTAAACCCCATTCAGCATCCATACCAATTAATAAAGGCACATTAGAGAGCGATTGTAATTCGTTATTCAATTTTGCTTGTCTAACAGGGCCGCCTTTTGAATAAATTAAACCACCAATTTTATAATCACGAATTAATTTTATAATCTTATTTTTTGTTTTAATATCTTGATTAGACATTACCTGAACCATATACAACTGCCCTACTTTTTCTTCTAAAGTCATAGATGTGTAAATACTATCGACCCATTTTTGTTGAGCTTCTACATTTTTATCTAATAAAGGGTTTTTAGTTTGGGCAAACGTTGAAAACAACGCAAGAAAAGTGATTGTAGTAAGTAAGATATGGCGCATAAAAAGAAATTAATTAATACTAAATATATTTATAGTAATAACCATGCCAAAATAATACTTTTAATAGGAAGATAAAAAGACTTTAAGATAGATTTATTATAAGGTTGTAAACAAACTTAGTCCATTACAAACTTAAATCCTGCCGATATAATATTTGCACTTAAACCTGTATTACGCTTATAGCTATTATACTTTAAATCGATACTTTTTAACCCTAATTTCCAAATATGCCATTTAGAAAAAATATCTGTATAACCAACACCAAAACCATATTGATTTGCATTAAATTTTGACAAATCATAGTCTGAAGTATAAAATTGGCTAGTTGAAATATTTTCCTCATAAGGTGCAAAATAATCAGCAGCCGTTTGATTGTAAAACCTATAAGAAGGATATAATGTGAATTTTTCTGAGATTTTAATTGGCAAACTTACATTAGCCGTATGTGAACTGATTCCCCAATCATCAAAATAATATCTATAATAGGTTCGCAAAGAAACTATTTCATTTATATAATAATTAAATCGGAAACCTAATGGGATTTTAAATCTACTACTAGGTAATCTTTCAATATCATCGGCTAATTGAAACACATCTTTATTTGTTTTTGATGTATAATTAGGAATACTAGATGCTTCTCCAATATAATAATTATCTACATCACCAAAATACACCCTTTGCATTGGGTTTGCTAACCAACCATCTTGCTGAATCAAATCAAAAAACACAGAAAATTGTGCATTTTTATTTAAAATTTGAGAAAAACTAAATGATAATGAATATGAATTTCGTGATTTATTATCTATTAAATTAAACCCCGTAATTGGTTGCCAATTAGTACTCGCATTACCTTGTTGGTTCCAAATAACAGTATTACTAAAATAACCCTGTGTTAAATCGCCATTAACCTCAACATAAGTATCTAATTCTGTTGGGTATCTTGGTTTCCAAGTATCTAAATAAACATTTCCTTGTATACTTACTTCTGTATTTTTCTCGTTAAATAATATGGTATATCCACCTCCAAAACCAATAGAAAAATAATCATATTCTGTTGCTAATGATAAATCTGCATTCCAAACTTTATTTCTATTATCTGAACTATGTGAATAATCTGCACTAACTGAAGTCCAAGTATCTTTACTTGAAGCACCAGAAGATGCTGCCCACGGTGTTGGTGCAATAACTGTTGATGGATTTTTTTTTATTTTATCAAAAGGATTTAAATTACTTGAAGATGCTGATGTATAAGTAGAAATCCCAACATCTACAGTTAAAACATCGTCAGCATTAAGCGGCATACTAATTACAAAAGTTGGTGTGAAATCTGTTAATTTCTCGTCACCAATTCCTCCTGTAACCGCAGCATTATCTCCTTCTTGTGAATAATAACTTGTTAAAAATTCTACTTCTGCAGTTTCTAAAACACGTTTCTTATAAACTTCTAAATTGTCTTGATTTTGTGCAAATCCAATTGTACAAAAACATAAACATATAATAACAACTATTCTATTCATATATAAATTAATTACAGCCACAACCTCCGCCCGTTTTTCCTCCATTTGCTCCTGCTGCCGCTTCTCTATAAACTTGAAAATTAGTTTCAAATCTATCAACACTTTTTTGAGTTAAAACCATATCTGGGTCACTCAAATTTACCTTTTCGTATTCTTTTACAGAAACACAAGAGGTTAAACTTAATATTAATATTACTACAATTACTCTCATACTAATTTGATTTTTTAAAATCTATATTCTTTGTCGTTAGGATTTTGTTATCCTTATCAATAATTATACACTCTACTCCTTTTAGCTGATTAATAAAATCTAATCCAACATCAACACCCATTACAAATACAGAAGTTGCTAATGCATCAGCTAATTCTGCATTAGGTGAAAAAATAGTAACGCTTAAAATTCCTGTACTTGGGTAACCTGTTTTTGGATTGATAATATGTGAATACAGTGTGTTATTTAAAGTAACATATTTTTCGTAATTACCCGATGTTACAACTGCACCGTTATTAATTGGCAACCATGAAAACACTTTTTCTTTATTTAAAGGATTTACAATAGCAACCATCCAATCTTTTTCATTAGGTTGTTTTCCCCATGCATTTAAATCGCCTGAAGCATTTATTATTCCTGCCTTAACACCTTTTTGCTGTAATAATTCTTTTGCCTTATCTGCGGCATATCCTTTACCTATTGCACCAAAACCAATTTTCATGTTCTCTAATTTTAAAAATACAGAATGGTTTTCTTTATTTAGAATAATGTTTTTATAGCCAACTTTTTCAATAGATTTTTTTATACTTTCTTCTGAAGGCATTTCGGTCATACTTCCATCAAACTTCCAAACTTTATCCATCGACGCATAAGTAATATCGAATGCTCCATTTGTTAGTTTAGATATTTTAAGCGCTCTTTCTATAAGTTGAAAAAGTTCTTTATCTACTTGTACTGGTTTTATTCCTGAATTCTTATTTATTAATGATGTTTGTGATTTTGCATCCCATGATGATATTAATTTTTCAATTCTTAATATTTCATTTATAGCATTATCAATATATGTATTTCCTTCTTCTTTTGAATTAGCAACAACTGTTATATCAAAACGGCTTCCCATTAATTTAAGTGTTCTTTCAAACACTTCTTGTGAAATGGCTTTGTTTACTATAAGTAGAAAGAATAAACTAAAAATTAATTTAAAGTTCAAAAGCTGTTAATTTTTTAAAGTATGCATCTGGTGAAGATTTTTCGTAACCCATTTTACCTAAAATTTCTCCGTCTTTATTTAATACAACTACTAAAGGGAAAAAACCTTGGTTATTATACGCTTCAGCAAGTTTTGCATTTTGCTTCGTTAATTCTTCAGATAACTTATTCGCTTTCCTTCTAGGGAAATCTGCTTTTAGCATTACAAAATGTTTATCTGATAATTTTTGAAATTCTTCAGTACTCCAAATTTCTTTATCAAGTCTTATACATGGTCCACACCAATCTGAACCTTGAAAAACCAATACAATATTTTGATTGCCTTTTGATGCTAGCTGCTTTGCTTCATCAAAGTTTGTTATCCAGTTTTGTCCTTTAGCTGTAAAGCTAAAAGTAAAAAATAAAACACAAATAATATAAAATTTCTTAATCATAAAATTGTTTAAAAACTATAAATATATAGACTTACTTGGTCGTTAAATGTAACAAAAGTTACATTCTAAAACCAAATAACGCAATTATTAAATAAATATTTTAAAAACTGCAAGTTTTTTCATGAAGTAAGTATGCTGAATTTTTACAGTTAAATTATTCTATTAAATCTATATGCCTATCGTGGTAGCCTAACAAATACAACACACCATCTAAACCAATACTTGATATGGCACTTTGCGCATTATCTTTTACAGTTGGTTTTGCATGAAAAGCGATTCCTAAGCCTGCAAGATTAAGCATTGCTAAATCATTTGCACCATCACCAACAGCTATGGTTTGACTAATATTTATACCCTCTTTTTTTGCAATTTCTTTAAGGTATTCTGCTTTTTTATTTCCATCAACAATATCACCAAGATAATTACCTGTTAAAACACCATCTACAATTTCTAATTGGTTAGCATATACATAATCCATACCCAATTCTTTCTTTAAATAGTTTCCGAAGTAAGTAAAACCTCCTGATAAAATAGCTGTTTTAAAACCATAGCTTCTTAAAGTATCAATCAGTCTTCTTGCTCCTTTAGTTATAGGCAGGTTAACAGCAACATCATGAAGCACGTCTTCACGCAAACCTTTTAAAAGTTTCATACGTTTAACAAAGCTTTCTTTAAAATCAATTTCGCCTTGCATTGCAGATTCTGTAATTGCTTTTACTTCCTTACCAACACCAGCTAATTCTGCTAATTCATCTATAACTTCAGTTTGTATAAGTGTAGAATCCATATCGAAACAAACTAAACGTCTATTTCTTCGGTAAATGTTATCTTCTTGAAATGCAATATCAACATCTAAATCTCTAGAAATTTGCATGAATTTCTCAGTAAGCACAGCTTTATTCTCTATTTTCCCTCTAATAGATAATTGAATAGAAGCTCTAGGATATTCTTCTTCCCTAACAAGTGATAAACGTCCTGTAAGTCGCTTAATAGCATCAATATTCAAATTGTTTTCTGAAATAACTTTAGTAACTTCTGTTATTTGTTCAGCAGCTAGTTTTTCTCCTAAAATGGTAACAATATATCTGTCTTTTCCTTGAAGGTTTACCCATTTCTCGTAATCGTCGAGTATGATTGGTGTAAATTTAGCAGTGATACCTAACTCATAGGCCTTAAAAAGTAAATCTTTTTGTACAGCAGAAGATTTATTTCCAGACTGAATTTCAAACATTATTCCTAAGGATAATGTATCATGAATATTTGCTTGCCCAATATCTAATACTTTAGCATCATAATCTGCTAAAACACCTGTTAAACTAGAAGTTAATCCTGGTTTATCTTGTCCCGAAATATTTAATAAGAAAATATCGTTAGCCATAATTTTATCGTTACGCTTTGAAAGCGGTAAAAATCATTATTCTATTTGATATATAAAAATTTTTTAGAATTATTTGATTACAATGACAATAGATATTATAAATACCTAATATTTTCAACATTAAATTATGAAATATTCAAAAGAAATAAAAAAAGAATTATTATTTAAGAAAACGATTATGCCAACTATCACTAGCAGGAACTTCCCAGTTTTCATTAAATTCAGCAATATTGGTAACCAAATTATTAAACACAATAGTTTTTTTAGAAACAGCTTTGTCTTTTGCCATTTTTCTAAAATCTATAAGTGTTTTATAGGCAACATATTCTCCTTGTTTGTAAGACACATTCATTTTGTCCATTAAATCAACATTATACTCTTTTTCTAATTGTTGAATAAAATGAACCGATGCATCTATTGAACAGCCTGTTGCATGGTTTAAATTTTGATTTAAAGCTATGATTATAAACCGTTTGTATTTAATGGTGTAACCAGATTGTAAATCGCTACCATGAGCTGTCCAGTTTTCAATAAACACATTTAATTTATTTTGAATTTCTTCAAGTTCTTGTTCTGTAAACGAACGGTTTGCTTGGTAAATCCAAACACGAGATTCTTCGGGTAATATATTGAAGTCAACTAACATTTAATTTTCTTTTTTACTTTTAATTTTTGTAGCAATAATCATTGCGATTCCAAAAATAATTAGTCCGACAATAAACTTTTTCAAATCAAACTCCTTATCCCTAAAATAATCAACAATAGCAATAAAGGAAGCATATATGAAACCACTAATAATTCCATAAATAATTTGAGTTTTCAAGTTTTGAGGTTTCATCTCTTAATCTTGGGCATTTGCAATAATTTCGGCAATATCTAAAACGACAACATCAGCTTCTTTTTCCTTGAATTTCACACCATCTGTCATCATAGTATTGCAATATGGGCAGCCTGTTGCTATAATCGTAGGCTTTGTTTTTAACGCATCTTCTGTACGCAAAACATTAATTTCCATACTGCCTTTTTCGGATTCTTTAAACATTTGTGCACCTCCTGCTCCACAGCATAATGAGGTACGTTTACTGCGCTTCATTTCTACTAATTCTACGCCTGTTAGTTTTAATAAATCACGAGGCACTTCATACACATCATTTGCACGTCCTAAATAACAAGGGTCGTGAAATGTGATTCGTGTTCCTTTATATTTATCTGTTCCTATTTTGATTCGTCCTGCATCTACCAATTCTTTTAAAAACTGTGTGTGATGTAAAACCTCGTAATTTCCACCTAATTCTGGATACTCGTTTTTTAATGTATTATATGAATGTGGACACGCTGTTACTATTTTTTTTACTTCGTAAGCATTCAATATTTCAATATTGGTTACGGCTTGCATTTGAAATAAAAACTCGTTTCCTGCTCGTTTTGCGGCATCTCCTGTGCAACTCTCTTCTGTACCAAGTACTGCAAATTCTACATTTGCTTTGTTTAGTATTTTTACAAAAGCACGTGTTATTTTTTTTGCTCTATCATCATAACTTCCTGCAGAACCTACCCAGAATAATACTTCGGGCTGTTTGCCTTCTGCCATAAATTCTGCCATTGTTTTTACTTGAAGTGTATCGCTCATAGTTTTGAGTTGTTTTGCGTTAGGGATTGCAGTGAAAATCCTTTTGTTTTTACAAAAGATTGTAACGAAAAGCCCGACCCAAAGGGTAACGCGCAAATTATTTTATTATTCGTCTTTCCAATTTAATCTGTCCATTTGATTGTAGGGCCATGGTGCGCCATTGTTTTCAATATTTGTCATCATATTATTTAATTCGGTTGGTGCTGCGCTTTGCTCCATGACTAAATAACGACGCATTTCTAGTATAATCGATAACGGGTTGATACTTATTGGACAGGCTTCTACACAGGCGTTACACGAGGTACATGCCCAAATTTCTTCGCGAGTTATATAATTGTCGAGTAGTTGTTTTCCATCGTCTTTAAACTCGCCTTTATTGGTATCTATGTTTTTACCAACTTCCTCTAAACGGTCTCTGGTATCCATCATAATTTTACGTGGCGACAGTTTTTTACCTGTTAAATTTGCTGGACATTCGCTTGTGCAACGTCCGCATTCCGTACACGTGTATGCATTTAGCAGATTAACCCAGTTTAAATCTTGTACATCTGAAGCTCCAAATTTTGCTGGTACTTCGTTTTCATCTCCATCTTCTGGAACTGCATATGGGTCGATGCTTGGATCCATCATCATTTTAACCTCTTTGGTTACTGCTACAAGGTTATTTAACTGCCCTTTTGGCTTTAAACTGCCATAAAAAGTGTTTGGGAACGCTAAAAGAATATGTAAATGTTTTGAGAAATACAGGTAGTTTAAAAATACTAAAATACCTATTATGTGAATCCACCATGCGGCTCTTTCTATGACATACAATGTGGTTTCTTGCAATCCGCTAAACCATGGTGCTATAAATTGACTGATAACATTGCCTGAATTCATGTGTTGAAAATGAATATCGGTTGCATTCATTATTAAAAATAATGACATTAATACCATTTCGAAATACAGAATGTTATTACCATCGTTTTTTGGCCAACTGGTCATTTCGCTTTTCCAAAAACGTGCTATTCTTATAATGTTTCTTCGTATCCAAAATATGGTTACTGAAATAAATACTAAAACTGCAAGAACCTCAAACGCCCCTATTAAAAAGCCGTATATAGATTCTGGTAATACTTTTAAACCGATACGATGCGTGCCAAACAACCCATCTATCATGATTTCTAAAACTTCAATATTTATTATTACAAAGCCAACATAAACTACAACATGCAAAAAACCGGCTATTGGACGACGTACCATTTTACTTTGCCCAAGCGCAATCATCATCATGTTTTTCCAACGCTGCGCTTTGTTATCACTAACATCTATATCTTGCCCTAATTTTATATTTCGAATAAGTTTTTTTACATTTATTGTAAAATATCCTAAACCGATAATTAGTATAATAGCAAATATGATGTTTGGCAAATATGTCATGCTTAGTTCTCTTCTTCTTTATAAGGGATTTCTTTTTTAGATAATATTCTGAAATAGCGTTTTGGATGTAATTTTATATCTTTTAAAAGTGCTTCCATTTCTCCTGTAGCTCCTTTTAAGTTATTATACAACGCATCGTCTTTAAGTAACTTACCTATTGAACCTTCGCCTTTTTCAATCCCAGACAATACACCATTTAATGATGCTAATGTATTATCTAAATTAGCAATGGTTTTACTGAATTCAATTGTTTTTAAGTCGGAAGAAATGATTGATAAATTTTCGCTTACTTCATTGAAATTCTCTAATACACCAGAAATATTTTTGTCGTTTTTCTTTACTAAATTCTGAAATGAATATGATAATGTTTTAAATGATTTTAATGTAGCATTAAGTTCTGCTATGGTTTGTTTTAATCCTGTTTCAGATTCATCTACAACTAATTTATTTAAATTTACTAAAAGTGTATCAGCCGATTGTAATGTGTTATCTAAATTCCCACTGATGCCAGAAAAACTACTTGAAAGACTTTTTATAAGGCCTGTTTGTACTTCCGAAGTAATAAAATCGCCACTTTGTGCAAACTCAGAATCTTTTGCTTTAATTATTGCTAAAGCATTTCCACCCATAAGTCCAGTTTCATATAGTCTAATGACGCTGTTTTTTGAAAATTTTAATTTAGAAGCTACTGTGAAAGCTACTACTGTTTTACCTGTTTCAAAATCGTAATTAATTTCTTTAATTTTCCCTACAGCATTACCTTTAATGGTAACTGGTGAAGATCTAGTTAATGCGTTATAATCAAACTCTGTATAATATATGTCTTCTGAAGAAAATAAATCCTCACCCTTTAAATAGTTGAAACCATATATAAAAAGAATGATTCCTAAAAGAACTAATACACCAGTTTTAACTTCTCTAGTTATTTTCATCTTTAAAAATATTAATTGTTTTTATTAGATAAGATGTAATTCGCATAGAAGCCATTTAGGTTGGTATCAAAAATTTTAGTTATGCTCATTTCAAAATAAATGTTTTATATGTACAAATTTAAACTAAATTTGAAAAGAATCCTTCTAATTAGTTGTTGTTTTTAATGCTTCTGTTAGTGATATTTTTTTGTTTTCTTTATAAGCTACAATATAACTAGTAGGAAACCCTTTTGTTTTTGCTTCTTCTTCAAACGCCTTTATTTCATCATAATTATTAGTAGCTCCATAAAAATATCTATACAAATTTCCATCTTTTATTCTTGATATACCGCTTAGTCCTTTAAAGTTATAAGGTTTTGTTTCTAATTCTTTCGAGCCGGCTGAAATTTGTACTTTAAATACTATATCGTTAAAAACTTGTTCTGGTTGCTCTATAATTTCTTCATCTTCAATAAAAATATGATTACCAATATTCTGGTCTAAATTAGTTTTAAATGCTAAAATAGCATCGGTAATAGATGTTGACATTTCTAACTGACCTTTTTTTGAATTTAAATATGCACCTTCTTTTTTATTAGTTAAAAACCCTAATTCAACCAAAATACCTGGCATTGCTGTTTGATGTATTACCCATAAACTGGCTTGTTTAACCCCTCTACTTTTACGCTTTAATTTATTTGCGAAATTCTTTTCTATTAAACTTGCTAAAATTATACTTTGTTCGGTATACTCTTCTTGAATCATAGCTAAACCTATAGCGGTTTCAGGAGAATTTGGATTAAACCCATTGTACTTTTTTTCATAGTCATCTTCTAAAAAAATTACTGAATTCTCTTTTTTAGCAACTTCAAAGTTTCGTTGTGTATTAGCCACTCCTAAAACAAACGTTTCTGTACCATAGGCTTGAGAACTATGCGCATTACAATGAATAGAAATAAACAAATCTGCTTTTGCATTATTTGCGATTTTTGCTCTATCTGCAAGTTCTATAAATACATCTGTTTTTCGCGTGTAAACTACTTTTATATTTGGATTTTTCTCAAGTTGTTTACCAACTTCAAGAACAACTTTTAATGCAATATTTTTTTCTTTGTAACCATTTCCTAAATTCCCTGGATCCCCATCTCCATGTCCAGCATCTAAAACAACAATAAACTTAGTAGAAACTTGATTTTTATCACTATTTATAAATGATGAAAATGTTAATACTAATATAAATGATACGAAAAGTAATACTCTGTGCGTTTTCATGTGGTAAATGATACTGTTTTAACGACTAAATTATTTGATTTATTACCCAATCTTATTGAGTATTTATTTAAATTTAAATTTTTCGTTGAATAATAAATTATTCACAGAAAAATATATGTAATTTTGACATTTCAAAAACCGAGCCATACTTTTACAAAAATACATTTAAAAGCATTGCAGACAAACAACTTTAAAATACTTTTTGCTCTAAGTTTTACAGTGTTTATTAACACGTTTAGCTTCGCTCAAGATATCCCCAAAAAACAGGATGGTATTAAACCTACCGTTAAAGATAGTTTAGTTATAAATTCTGCGAAAATTCTTGATATAAAAAAACCTTCAGAAAAGGCTCAAGATTCAACTATAACAGATTCTATAAAACCTAAAAAAGAGCTTTTAGAGAATATTGTAACTTATAAAGCAACCGACTATACTAAATTTAGCCAAAAAAAGCAACAGCTACATTTATATAATAATGCCGAAATAACTTATGGCGACATAAATATTAAAGCTGGTAGTATTATTATAAATTACAGCAAAAACACAGTGTATGCAAAAGGTATATTAGATTCTATTGAAGGCTACACACAAGCACCTATTTTCACTCAAGGTAGCAATATAGTAGAACCAGATTCTATTATTTTTAATACTAAAAGCGAAAAAGCACTTATTTATAATTCGAAAACCGAACAATCTGGTGGTACAATAATTTCTGAAATAACAAAAAAAGAGAACGATTCGGTTTATTTTATTCATAGAGGAAAATACACTACAGCAGAAAATTTAGATGACCCTGAGTATTACATTTTATTAAGGAAAGGAAAAATAGTTCCTGGCAAAAAAATAGTTACAGGTTTGGCTAATCTTTTTATTTATAACGTACCTACGCCTATTGGATTGCCTTTTGGTTTTTTTCCACAATCAGAAAAGCAAACTTCAGGAGTATTAATACCTAGTTTTGGTGAGCAAAACGACCGTGGTTATTTTTTACAAAATGGGGGTTATTATTTTGCAATTAGCGATTATATAGATTTGGCTGTTTTAGGTGATTATTACACCAATGGTAGTTATGGTTTTCGTTTAGAAAATAATTATAAAAAACGCTATAAATTTGGAGGTAATTTTGGATTTCGCTACGAAAGTTTAATACATAGTGAACGTGGCTTTCCAGATTATTCAAAATCTACGGTTTATAATTTACGTTGGTCGCATAGTCAAGATGGAAAAGCAAACCCAAGTTCTCGCTTTTCAGCATCGGTAAACTTAGGTAGTAGTACTTATTACCAAAATTCAATTAATCAAGTTAATATAGGTAATAGATTAACTAACACATTATCATCATCAGTATCCTATTCAAAATCATTTCAAGGCGAACCTCAAGTAAATATTAGCCTTACCGCTACACATTCTCAAAATACAAAGACACAACAAATTAACATGACGCTTCCTACATTTCAAGGAAGTGTTGGAAGAATGTATCCTTTTGCTCCAAAAAATGGATCTAAAAAAGGAATTCTTCAAAATATAAATCTTCAATATAATGTTAGAGGCGAAAATAGAATTCAAACAACAGATTCACTTTTCTTTAAAAAGGAAATGTTTGATGATGCAAAAGCCGGGTTTCAACATAGTATTCCGATAAGTACCAATTTTAAACTATTTAAATATTTTAGCTTAAGTGCTTCTACAAAATTCAATGAAGTTTGGACTTTTAAAACTATAGAAAAATATTACGATCCTATAGAGAAACAAACAATTAGTGAAACTATTAATGGTTTTGATTCTTTTAGAACCTATAATTTTAGCACCAGTTTAGGCACAACAATTTATGGGATGTTTAATTTTGAAAAAGAAGGGAAAGACCCAAAAATACAAGCAATCAGGCATGTTATACGTCCATCAATAAGTTATAATATAAATCCCGCTTTTGATAATTATTATGACTCTTATGAAGTTATAGACGCTAACGGAACTACGAAAGAAGAGTATTCACGTTTTGAAGAAGGAATTTTTGGAACACCAAATAAAAATTTCTCGAGTTCTATGGGCATTTCTATTGCTAATAATTTTGAAGCCAAAATACGAGATAAAGACAGTACTGCTACCGAACCAAAAAAAATAAAACTACTTAATAGCCTAAATTTTTCAACGTCTTATAATTTTGCTGGCGATTCGTTACAATGGAGTCCTGTTAGAATGAGTGGAGGCACTCAAATACTTGATAATAAATTAAGTATAAATTTTGGAGCGACTTTAGATCCATATGCATTAGATAACAACAACCGAAGAATCGATAAATTTAATATTGATAATAACGGTAGCCTTTTTAGAATAACAAGTGCAAATATAACTATGAGCTATAGCTTATCAAGTAAAGACAATGCTAACAAAAATAATAACAAGAGTGGTATTGAAGAAAACTTACGAGGCGGCGGTAGAGCTGATGATTTATTTGGTATATCACAAGATTTTTCAAATCAAAATATAAATAATGAAGAAGAAAAAGAAGAAGAGGAAGAAGTCCCAAGTGATTTATATAACCACAAAATACCATGGAGTCTACGCTTAGCATATGCTGTGAATTACGGAAATTCTAGGCGACAAAATGAAATATCATCACATTCATTAATGTTTTCTGGCGATATAGAATTATCACCAAAATGGTCAATTGGTGCTTCTTCTGGATACGATTTAAAAAACCATGGATTTACATCTACACAAATACGTTTTGAGCGCGATTTATTAAGTTGGCGTATGAATTTTAGTTGGACACCTTTTGGTGCTTATAAATCTTGGAATTTCTTTATCGGTATAAAATCTAGTATACTAAAAGACCTTAAATACGAAAAACGTAGGCAACGAGACCAGCGTCTATAAATTTCTTTTAATAAGAACAAAAAATATTTAATGAAAAAAATTATTACAACATCTCATGCTCCTGCTCCACTTGGACCTTACAATCAAGCTGTTTTAAGTGGAAATATACTTTATACTTCTGGACAAATAGCAATAAACCCAAAAACTGGAGAATTTGTTTTAGATGATATAAAAACTGAAACTAAACAGGTTATGGAAAATATGAAAGCTGTTTTAAAAGCTGCAAATATGACTTTTGAAAATGTCATTAAAACTTCTATTTTTATTAGCGATATGGATAATTTTACCCAAATAAATGAAGTATATGGAAGTTATTTTGATGATGCTATTGCACCAGCTCGTGAAACAGTAGAAGTTGCTAGATTACCTAAAGATGTTAATGTTGAAATTAGTATGATTGCTTCTGTATAAATTAGAACTTAATCTATAACATGCTCATCAATTGATGCATATTTAAGTAGTAACTCTTTTAATTTTGTAACCTCGATTGGTTTTGCTAAAAAATCATCAATTCCAGCTAATTTTGCATTGGCAATATCTTCTTTATAAGCACTTGCAGACACTGCTATAACTGGTGTTTTATGCTCTGAATACTTCTTAGTTCTTCTAATTTTTTTTGTTGCTTCGTATCCATCCATATCTGGCATATAAATATCCATAAATACCATATCGAAATCAAGAATTTTATACAACTCCACAGCCTCCAAACCATTTTTCGCAAAAGTACAATCTGCTCCTTGTTGCTCTAATAGGAATTTAATAACTTTTTGATTCATTCTATTATCCTCTGCAACAAGCACATTAAATTTATTTAATATTATTGGGTGAAGTTTTGCTTTTTCACTTTCAATATTTAATGTCTTTTTTAGTTGTAAACTGAAATAAAATGTAGTGCCTTCATTTTCTTTACTTTCAATTTTTAGCTCACCACCCATTAATTTTACTAATTGCCTTGAAATTGAAAGACCAATGCCTCCTCCTCTATAATCCCTTAATGTTGAAATATCTAATTTATCAGAAGTATCAAAAACTCTTTTCACATCATAGGATCGCATACCAACACCTGTATCTTTAATATAAAAAGTGACAATTTGGTCGTCATCAATACTTACCTTTTGATCAACAATTATGGTTATTTTTCCAGTATTTGTAAACTTAATGGCATTATTAATTAAATTAATTAAGACTTGTTGAATTCGAGCTGCATCAGCCAAAACATAAAATTTCTGTTTTCCTTTTGATAAAAATTCAAATTCAAATTCTAAATCTTTATCCCATGCCTGATATTCGAAAATTTTAAAAAGCTTAAATAAAGTAGGCTCTAAATTTGTTGCCGCTATATTTAACTCTACATCTTCATTATCAGCTTTTGTATTATCTAGAATCATATTTACAAGTTGCAACAAATGCTCTGAAGAATATTCCGCAATCTCTACTTGTGCTTTTTGGTCGTCATCTAAATTAGTTTGATTTAGCATGTTTAACATACCTATTACTGTATTTAGTGGCGTACGAATTTCATGACTCATATTTGCCATATAAATCGTTTTGTAATCAGCATTATCAATAGACTCATCTAATTCCTGCCTTAATTCTTTTATTTTTTTATTTAAACTTTCTATTTCTAAATCATCTACAAGTCGATTCTTTAAAAAATATAGCGAAATAAAAGCCAAAAGAACAATAAGAGTTGATAGTAATAGTGCTGTGTGTTTTAAGTCGATTGTAGTTTCTATATAATCAAACCCTATTATAAAAAACGCTATTACAGCAACTACGGCAAAAAGCGTTAAAATTATTTTTACGTTAAAGGATTTGAATTTTTGCTGAAGATTTGGCATTAAAAGTTGCTTAAGATACTTATTTATAAAGATATTAAATAATAAGTATTAAGCATACTTAGATATGATAAATTTCTCTAGATTTTTAAATAATGAAAGAACAAATAGATTTAAAAGAAGAGGAATTAGCTAGTTACTATTAGTATGAAATAACACTAAACCTTCAATTGGTCTACGCTCAAAATTGCCAACTGTAAAACCCATTTCATTTGCAATTTCTTTAATTTCATTTTGCGAGAAATATGCTATAGACCCTGCAAAATGAACTGGAACCGTTTTAAGCTCTTCTTTATATTGCATTATCATAGTTGTTGCAAATAACTTTATTCCTTTTTTTATAAGGTTTATAGTGTACTCAGAATCTTTATGTAAAAACATGAATTCTGCGAAATTTGCTAAATACGCATTAGGGTTTGGTTTTTTGTATAAGTTGTACTTTACGTAGTCGTTCTCTACATTAAATTTACTAGCAAAAGCAATTTTAATGTTTTCTGGCATATGATTAAAATAGTAATCTCTTAATAATTGACGTCCGTAATAATTACCAGAAGCATCATCCATAACTGAATATCCTAAAGAGTTTACTCGTTGGTGTAGATTTTCACCATCAAAATAACTACAGTTAGAACCTGTTCCCATAATACAAACTACTGCAGCTTCTTTATTATGGTTAATTGTAGCATAAACTGCTGCCATGGTATCTTCATGTACTTCTACAGCTGCATTCTTAAACACATCTTCTAAAACACTTCTTAAAAGAGCTTTTGGTCTTTCTGTACCGCAACCTGCACCATAAAAATAAACATTAGTTACAGTTTCTCTATTGGCTTTTAATTCCTTATTTTTTTTAATTATTTTCTTAAGCTTCTTTTCTGATAATATTGCTGGATTTAAACCTTTAGTTCGCATTTTTTCCAACAACTGATTTCCATCTTTATCTACTGCAATCCAATCACATTTTGTAGAACCACTATCAACAATTAAAATCATAAATTTTTATATTAAAAACCCACAGAACAATTATGTATAACAGTTCTGTGGATAATATTAATAATTATATTGAACCGATATATTGTGCCAAATCAACTAATTTAGTTGAATAACCATATTCGTTATCGTACCAAGACACCAATTTAACAAAGTTATCATTCAAAGCCATACTTGCGTTAGCATCAAATGTACTTGTTTTAGGTTCTGATACAAAATCTTGAGATACAACACCTTCTTCAGTATATCCTAAAACACCCTTTAATTCATTTTCAGAAGCATCTTTTAAAGCTGCTTTCACTTCATCCCAGCTAGCGCTTTTTTCTAAACGACACGTTAAATCTACTACAGATACATCAACAGTAGGAACTCTAAAAGCCATACCTGTTAATTTCCCGTTTAATTCTGGAATTACTTTTCCTACTGCTTTTGCAGCTCCTGTTGAAGCTGGTACAATATTATTTAATGAAGATCTTCCTAATCTGTAATCTTTTCTTGAAGGACCATCAACAGTAAATTGTGTTGCAGTTGCAGCATGAACAGTTGTCATTAAACCTTCTACAATTCCAAATTTATCATTTATAACTTTAGCTAAAGGTGCTAAACAGTTTGTTGTACATGATGCATTTGAAACAATAGTATGTTCTGCTGTAATTTCTTTATGATTTACTCCCATTACAAACATTGGTGCGTCTACTGATGGTGCAGAAATAGCTACTTTTTTAGCTCCTGCTGTAATGTGTTTTTGTGCACCTTCTAAAGATGTAAAAATACCTGTACAATCTAAAATAACATCTGCTCCAACAGCATCCCATTTTAAATCTTCTGGGTTACGCTCTGCAGTAATTCTAATTTCATTACCGTTTACAACTAAGTTACCGTTATTTGTGCTAATAGTACCATCAAATTTTCCGTGAACAGAGTCATACTTTAATAAATAAGCTAAATGCTCTACATCTAATAAATCATTAATTCCTACTACTTCAATATCATTTGATCTAGAAACTGCTACTCTAAAAGCAATTCTACCTATTCTACCAAATCCATTAATTCCAATTTTTAATTTTGACATATTCTTGTTTATAAATGTTAAGTGCTCATGATATCTGACACGCGCAATAATTCTAAATTTATTTTTGATTTTCCTTTAATAGCTTTTTCTAATGGTGTTAGTTCCATTTTATTGTTAAGCAGACCAACCATATAGTTTGTTTTTCCTTCTAATAAAGATTCTACAGCTTTCACTCCCATTCTACTTGCTAAAACTCTATCGAAACATGATGGTGAACCACCACGTTGCATGTGCCCAAGTACAGAAACTCGAACATCATAGTCTTCCATATTTTCATCAACATAGTCTTTAAGCTCAAAGATATTTTTTCCGATTTTATCACCTTCAGCAACAACTACAATACTTGATGTTTTACCTGATTTTCTGCTTTTATTTAAAGATTCTACAAGCCTATCTATACCTAAATCTTCTTCAGGAATTAAAATTTCTTCTGCACCACCTGCTATACCAACATTTAATGCAATATGGCCTACATCACGTCCCATAACTTCAATAAAAAATAATCGATTATGTGAACTTGCTGTATCTCTAATTTTGTCAATAGCATCAACAACCGTATTCAAAGCTGTATCAAAACCTAGTGTATGCGTAGTGCCAAAAATATCATTATCAATTGTTCCTGGAATTCCTATAACTGGAAAATCAAATTCTTCATTAAAAATCATAGCACCTGTAAATGTTCCATCTCCACCAACTACTACAAGTGCATCTACATTTACTTCTCTTAGTTTATTATATGCATTTTGTCGCCCCACTTTAGTTCTAAACTCTTTAGATCGAGCCGATTTTAAAATAGTGCCACCTTTATTAATAATACCTCTTACACTACGTGCATCCATGTGCTTAAAATCACCTTCCATTAAACCTTCATAACCACGGTAAACCCCTACACATTCTATTTTGTAATACGCACATGTTCTTACTACTGATCGAATAGCAGCATTCATTCCTGGAGCATCTCCTCCAGAAGTTAAAACACCTATTTTCTTTATTGACTTTGGCATTAATTATAAAATTATTAAGTAAAACTACTAAAGAAAAACTATAAAACAGTCCCATTTATAGTATTTTCTATGACTTATTAAACTACAACGTTTTAGTTTAATGGTAAAAACTACTTTAAAATAAAGTTGATGATAAATTGCTTGAAAAAAGATTACTTTTCTTTTTTAGAAGATGTTTTATGAGTGATAAAATCTGGCAATGCATTTTCGTTTTCTTTGCCACTTTCTTCTTCTGGTGTTTCTTTTTGTTTTTTAGATTTTCTCAAAAAATTATGCAACAGCTCTTTAAATGTATCAAAGTCTACACTATAAGAAATACCAACACCTTGTGTATACCCAATTTCTTCACCAAAATTTCTTATACTATTTTCTCTATTAAAAACTTTGGCTGTTAGAGTACCCTCTTCATTTAATAAAAAATTTATTTCTACATCGCCAGCAATAACTGTTTCGCTAGCTCCACCAATTGGCACAGCCACTTTACCATTAATATAAACACCATTAGTTATTTGCGTTTTTAGACTTAAACCAAATCTATCGTCTGTTTGATAATCTGGTCTATTATCTCCCATTTCTATATTAACTCCAAAATCAAATTTACCATCTCCATTTGAAAAAAGACTATTAACAATACCATTAAGCCTTTCTGCTATTGTACCAGCAAAATTAAGCTCGTTTAAACCTCTAGAAAAAGAACCTGTAGAAATTAAATATAAAGCTTGATTTTGCTTATCGTCATCTGATTCTAATCGATATTGAAGCTCAGATTTTATAGTAGAACTTACGTTAGGGAATTCAAAATCGAAACTAGGGTCTGGATGCTCTAAATCTCCTGTTAAACTAATATTTAACTCCACTGGAATACTTCTATTTATTGGGTTGTCTAATAATGGTGATGGATTTGCTTGTGTTTTATAAGTTGCTAACATATTTAATTGTGCTTTTAAAGGATCGCCATCCCAAGCAATTGTACCACCAGGTTGAACGATAAATTCTTTCTGAATAACACCTCCAAAAGCAAAATTATAAACACCTTCAAACACCGCAAAATCTCCCCACATATTAAATTTTCCGTTGGTGTTAATTCTTACTAAAATCCCACCTCGACCACGACCTTTTAAAGAATGCCCAGAGTTTTTATCAATAATAATTTCTACTTCTGCATCTTCGGTTAAATCTAAATCAAAGTCTAACTCAAGACCTTTTATTGCATTAAATGCATAGTCAAGACCCTGTTTTCGTGCTTCTTTTTCTTCTTTTGTAACAAAATGTATATATGAGTTATCTCCAAAAGACTCTGTATCACTTAATGGAATTTTAAAAACGGTGCCTGCTTTTGTTTCACCAACAACATTTATAACTAATTCCTCTGTTGGTCCTTTGACACTTGCTGTACCACCAATAAAACCTGTACCATAATACAAAGCGTCTTCGGTTTCTTTTGTGTTTAACACTAATAATCTATTAGTATCTACATTTAAGTCTAAACTCCATTTTGAAAGATTAACATGACTTAATGAACCATTTAATTGTCCTACAGAATTAAATTTAGTATCGATTAATTGAATTTTATTAAATACAAAACTTTGGTTTTTTAAAGTAACCGAAGCATTGTTACTAAATTTATAATCTACATTTAAGTATGGAACACCAAAACCAGAATTGTTTAAAATTAAATCTCCGTTAATGTCTGGATGATTAAGACTTCCAATAATATTTGCTTTACCATCAACTTCTCCTCTTATATTTGATAAAACGCCAGCTAATAGCGGATTTAATGGCTTTAAATTAAATTTATCAAACTCAAGATTCACATCAATTCTTGATTTTTCACCAACTACATTTATATTTCCAATAGCGCTAAACGACTTAGAAATATCATTTTTAATTGTGGCATTTACATTATAATTAGTAAGTGTTTCGTTACCCGTTATAGTTGCATTAAAACTACCTAACGGAAAATTATTCACTTTAAAATTGTCTATAACAATTGTTGAATTTGGCAAATAGCTTCCGTTTTCCTGAAGAATATCTAACTTCCCATTTACATTTCCTGCTAATAATAAACGATCAACATGTGGTGTGATTTTAGCTAAATCTACATTTTTAAAATTCAACTTTAAATCTTTTTCAGTAGAGTCTTTTATAAAACCAGAAAGCGAAATTTCTTCCCTATTATGATTTATTTTAAACTTATCTATATTAAACGTATTTAAATCCTTATTAAAAGAAATTTTATTAAATCGATTTTTATCTTCGTTAATAAACCACTTGTTTCCTTTAATAGTAACATCGGACTTTTTAAACCCAATAACCGATTCGTTTTCTTCATTAATAGTATGATAAAAACTTAAATTGAAATTATCATTATTCTGTTTTCCTCCAATAAATTCAGAACGCATAAATAACGTATCGTTAACCGTTACATTAATTAGGCTAAACTTTGATACATTATAATGTTTTGTATTCACGCTATCTATTTCTACGTAGGTGTTAAAAAGCGGGTTGTTATTATCTACTTGCAACTCAATATTACTAGCAAAATAGTCTAATAATTTAATTTGTGGTGATTTAAATGTGAGCCTAAATTCTTTTTCATCACTTTCAACTCTTCCTCGTACATACGTGTTTTTACCTATTTCAATTTCTGGATAAAACACTTCAACTATCTTATTATAAATCTTAAAATTAAAATCTATGTCTTGATTTGTTTCAACTTCGTGTGGAATATAATTTGTATAGATATGACCTAATGAATTTTCAAATAACTTACCCAAATCATTAAAACGAAAGTGACCTTTAAGACTGCCTTCAATAATATCTGGAGAATTTATTTCTATAAAACGCATATCATCATCGAATCTTGATGACACAGCAAATTCTTTAAAATAGTAATCGTTGTTTTGATTTTTATATGATGTGTTTGTGAATTTCACTTGTCCATAAGCATCATCAATATTACTCGCATTCATGTTCATTTTCACACGACTCTTAAAAACTGAAACACTATCTTTTTTAACAAAATTCAACGCTTTTAAATTGGCATATGCCACATTTGCATTAAAATCATACTTATTTACAGCTTCAGAAAAATCAATTAGTCCAATAAAATTTAATTTTAAATTTTTATCATTAGCCACTAAATTACCATCAAAAATTCGGTCTTGCACATTCCCCGCAATTATTACATTATTATAGTTATAATCGTTGTAAACAATTTCGAAAACATCTCCTTTCACCTCTGTATTAAGGGTTTTAGCAACAAAACCATTCCCGTTTACATTTAAATTTAACGATGTTACACCAACTTTAGGATTGTTAATTAGAGTGCCTAAATCAAACGCTTCTAAAACAATATTTCCTTTATATGAAGCATTATCAATATCATTTACTTTATTTATTTCTAAAATAGCATCAACAAAACCTAAATCTGTATCAATTTCAATATCTGCGTTAATAGTTGATGATGTTACTTGAGATTGTCCAACAATAGTGAATTTACCAAGTCTATCAAAAGGTGATGGTATTCCAGCACCTAACACATTAGGCAACAATGCTTTTAAATCTTTATAAGTTGAAGATAAGTTTCTGAAATTTGCATTCATTTGAAAATTATCGGCTTCTTTATTAAATAAATTTTTAAAGTTAATATCGCCATAAATTCTAGTATTCCTACTTGTATTTAATCTTAAATTAGTGGTTTGTAAATCATTTAACGTACCCGACAATTCTGCACTAAACTTAGCATATTGATTAGCTCCAAATTCATTATAAAACGTATTAAGCTCGTCTAACAAAACACTAGAATCTTTGAAATTTGCCTTAACTAAAACCTTTTCTGCAAAATATTGCAAATCTTTTCGTTCGTAAGAAAATTTTAAATCACCCTTTAAAACCGATTTTGACGTCTTAATTTCTAGATTAGCAAACTCCATATTTGTGCGCGTATAAGAGAAATCTGTCATTAGATTTTTTAGCTCTAATCCTCTGCTATCTTTAAGTGTCAATGTGTTAATTCTAGCACTAACATCACTTCCGTTAATTAAAAAATTAGTGGCATTAATGTTTAGATTTTTAAACTCTAAAACTTTAGTAGTTTCTCTATTTTCATCAAGTAGTCTAAAAATTCCGTTATAAATTGAAACATCACTAGACGACATTAAAAATTTGTTTTTTCCTTTTTTTCTTGGGTTATCACTATCAAACTTAGCAACAAAAACATCTAGATTAGTACCTCTTTCATTTTTGTAAGTTTTAATATTGAAAATTAAATCTATAATATCAATATCTCCAAACTCCAAATCACCATTATAAAGATTCCTGAAATTTATAATCGACGTATTTAGTTCTGCTATATTAATTAAGGTGTCTTGTTTATAATCTTCAATGTAAATATTTTTAAGCTCAACATCGCCATTAAATTGCAACCCAACTTTATCAATATTTATATTGGTTCCATAATCGTTATTAATTCGTTTTGTGATATAGTTTCCAAGGCTAGTTTGTACCACAGGAATAGAGAACACCAACACCAAAATGATGAATAGCAGTAGCAAAATGGCTACTATTTTTGATACTATTTTTAGTACTTTTTTGATAGATGTTAAAGTTAAGATTTTATTAAGAATAAACTACATTTGTACTTACGAATAAATAAACGTTTCTAGACGTTTAATCATTTATCAAAATTAAACAATTATTGTGCCTAAATTATATTAATGGCTTCACAAAATATTTATATTCTTGGAATTGAGTCGTCGTGCGATGATACTGCGGCTTCTGTAATACACAACGGCAAAGTTTTAAGCAATGTTGTTGCTAGTCAAAAAATACACGAAGAATTTGGTGGTGTTGTACCCGAATTAGCGTCAAGAGCGCACCAACAAAACATTGTTCCAGTGGTGCATCAAGCATTAAAAAAAGCAAATATTACTAAGAAACAATTAAGTGCAATTGCGTTTACACGTGGTCCAGGTTTAATGGGTTCGCTTTTGGTTGGTACATCATTTGCAAAATCGTTGGCGTACGGATTAAATATTCCGTTAATTGATGTTAACCACATGCAAGCGCATATTTTAGCACATTTTATAGATGAAGAAGGATTTGAAAAACCATCTTTTCCGTTTTTAGCAATGACTATTTCTGGCGGACATACACAAATTGTGAAAGTTGATAATTATTTTGAAATGGAAGTTATTGGTGAATCTATTGATGATGCTGTTGGTGAAGCTTACGATAAAAGCGGAAAGATTTTAGGACTTGGTTATCCTGCGGGACCAGAAATTGACAAACGTGCACAATTAGGAAACCCAAAAGCATTTCAATTTACAAAGCCAAAAGTTGGTGGTTTAAACTTTAGCTTTTCAGGTTTAAAAACTGCAATTTTATATTTTATTCAACGTGAAGTAAAAGCGAATCCAAACTTTATAGAAGAAAACCTAAACGATATTTGTGCTTCCATTCAATATACAATTATTGGCATTTTGATTGATAAATTGAAACTTGCAACCAAACAAACCAATATTAAACATATAGCCATAGGCGGTGGCGTTTCAGCAAATTCTGGTATTAGAAAAGCGTTAAAAGATGGTGAACAAAAATTTGGTTGGACAACCTATGTTCCTAAATTTGAATTCACTACCGATAATGCTGCAATGATAGCAATTGTTGGTTATTTAAAGTTTCTTGAGGATGATTTTGCCGAACAAGATATTATGGCTTCTGCTCGATTGAAGATTTAAAATGAAATTAAACAAACCTTATATTTATTTTTCCATAACAGCTTTAATAATTTTCATTAATAGGTTTATTTTACTCAAAAATTGACAAAGACATTCTTATAAACATTTATAACACTTATTCTGTTATATCATATTATCATTTAGCTATATTTTCAGTATCTATATTTGCTTTCACAGAAATCACTCATTGGGTTTTTAATAGAATAAATATTTCTCTTAACAAGTCATTTAGTAGTATTCATATCATAATTAATATTGGATGTTTTCTAATTTTGATTTTTAGGATTACTATATTTTAGTATAACTAAACCTAATCCGGATTTTCCTTTATTTGATAATAATTCAAATAAAAATCTGTTAATATCTATTACTTTTTTAGTAGTTATTTTAGCTCAAATTATTTTTATCTTCGTTGTATGCAATTGTTTTATAATCCAGACATTACAGAAAGCTCCAATCAGTTTACATTTCCTAAAGAAGAAAGCAAACATATTGTAAAAGTGTTGCGTAAAAATGTTAGCGACACATTATATATTACTAATGGCAAAGGCTGGCTGTTTACAGCCGAAATAACAATACCAAACATCAATAAATGTACTGTAACTGTAATTTCAAAAGAATTGCAACAACAACGAAATTACAAACTACATTTAGCGGTTGCTCCAACAAAAATAAACGACCGCTACGAATGGTTTTTAGAAAAAGCTACCGAAATTGGTATTGATAACATCACACCTATTATTTGTGACCACAGCGAACGAAAGCATATTAAAACAGAACGTTTTGAACGCATTTTACAATCGGCAATGAAACAATCTTTAAACTGTTATTTACCAAAACTAAACGAAGCTATTTCATTTAAAGAGTTTATAAACCAAGATTTTAAAGTCGATTTGTTTATTGCACATTGCGAAAAAACTGATAGAAAATCGTTAAAGTCACAACTTCAACCTAAAAAAGATATTACTATTTTAATTGGACCAGAAGGCGATTTTTCTGTTAAAGAAATAGAAATCGCACTTCAAAATAATTTTATTCCTGTAACTTTGGGAGAAACTCGTTTACGAACAGAAACTGCTGCTATTGTAGCCTGCCATTCTGTTGCATTTACTAATGAATAATATGAAAAAGTTCATTTTACTTTTTGCTTTTTACTTTTCGCTTTTTACTATAAATGCGCAAGATTTAGCTATTTTAAAGTACAAAGGCGGCGGCGATTGGTATGGTAATCCAACAGCATTACCAAATTTAATTGCTTTTTGTAATGACAATATAAACACCAAAATAAATCCAAAACCTCAAACCGTAGAAGTTGGTAGCACCGATATTTTTCAATTCCCGATGTTACACATGACAGGTCATGGCAATGTGTTTTTTAGTGAAACCGATGCCGAAAACCTGCATAATTATTTAATTTCTGGTGGCTTTTTACATATTGACGATAATTACGGTATGCAACCTTATATTAGTAAAGAACTCAAAAAAGTGTTTCCAAATCAAGATTTGGTTGAGCTTCCAATAAATCACGAAATTTTCAATATTGCATATAAATTCCCAAAAGGCTTACCAAAAATACACGAGCATGATGGCAAACGTCCGCAAGCATTTGGTTTATTTTATGAAGACAGACTCGTTTTACTTTTTACTTACGAAAGTGATTTAGGCGATGGTTGGGAAGATACAGAAATACATAACGACCCTGCCGATGTTAGAGAAAAAGCACTAAAAATGGGTACGAATATTGTTAAATATGCTTTTGAGAATTAACAAGCCACAAATACACGAATATTTATGAAAAGCCTAATAATTGCTTTTAAAACAATAAATAAAATGTTTGTGAATTCGTGGCAAAATTAAATAAATAACACCTTTTGCAGCTAAACCACTACAATACCAATTTCAAAAAATACACATTTCCAATTATTCTAGTTTGCGATAATGTAACCAATGCTCCAAATATTGGTAGTCTATTTAGGGTTTCTGATGCTTTTGGAATTGAAAAATTAATCCTTTGTGGTGATAATATTTCAATCGGGCGAAAAATAACAAAAACATCTAGAGCTACTGAAAAAGTGGTGAATTTTAAAATCTGTGACTCAGCTTCAAAAGTTATTCAATATTTAAAAAACAACAATTATCAAATCATTTCATTAGAAATAACCGAAACCAGCAAACCAATTCACACACATCAATTTTCAAAAGAAAAACCAATAGTATTAGTTATTGGAGACGAAAATTTTGGCGTTTCAGAAGCTATTTTAAAACTATCGGACGTTATTATTCACATAGATATGTTCGGTCAAAACAGTAGCATGAATGTGGTACAAGCCACAAATATTGCTTTATATGAAATGACGAAACAACTTTTGTAATATCATTGCGAAGAGGAACGACGTGACAACCTGTTAATCTTACAACAATAACAACACACGTCATTTCGACTAAAAGAAGAAATCACATAATTAATTAATAAGATAATGAGATGTCTCAATCGTGCTTCATATCGACATGACAAAAAAACTACAACTTAAAAGATTAGTTAAATCGTTTCTATTTCGTAATAACAAATTATTATATTTACTACATGAATTCTAACACCATATCCAACGGTATATTAAAATCCATAGCTATAATTCTTGGTATCTCTTTAGTTTTATTCTTTTTATATAAAATACAATCGGTTATCGTTTACATCGCTATTGCCGCGGTTATTTCGCTAATTGGCAGACCAATAGTTTTATTTTTAGAACGTCGTTTAAAATTTAACAATATTCTAGCTGTAATTGTAACCATGGTTTTTTTAATTGGGTTATTTATAGGTTTGGTAAGTTTATTTATTCCTTTAGTAGCAGAACAAGGGCACAATTTAGCGCTTTTAAATATTGAAGAATTACAAGGAAATATCGAACATTTATACCGTGAAATTATCAGCTATTTTGATTTGAATCAAATTGATATTGAGCAATCTATAAAAAACTCAAACCTATTATCTAAAATAGATTATTCGTTAATTCCAAACTTCTTAAATTCACTTTTAAGTGGTTTTGGAAGCTTTAGTATAGGATTGTTTTCGGTGTTATTTATTTCGTTTTTCTTTTTAAAAGACAGTCGTTTATTTGAAAGTGGTATTATGACTTTCATTCCAGACAATAAAGAATCACATTGGAAAAACTCATCAACTAAAATAAAAGATTTACTCTCAAGATATTTTGTTGGATTGATTTTTCAAATACTAATCCTATTTATTATTTACACCATTGGGTTACTTATTGTTGGTGTAGAAAATGCTGTCGTTATAGCGTTTTTATGTGCGCTATTAAACCTAATTCCATATGTTGGTCCTTTAGTTGGTGCATTTTTAATGCTAACACTTACAATGACAAGCAACCTTGGTGAAAGTTTTAGCAATGTTATTTTACCTAAAACTTTTTGGGTATTTATTGTGTTTATGATTGGTCAATTGGTTGATAATTTTGGAAGTCAACCTATAATTTTTTCAAAAAGCGTAAAATCACATCCATTAGAAATTTTCTTAATTATTCTTATTACAGGTATTTTATTTGGCGTTATTGGTTTAATAATTGCGGTTCCTGCTTACACAGCAATTAAAGTTATTTTAAAGGAGTTTTTATCTGAAAATAAAATTGTAAAAAAACTCACTAAAGGTTTATAATTTTTGAATAATCATATTTTAAATACTGAAATTCAAGAGTTTATAAATGATAATTTAAATTCTGATATTACGTCTCTTATATTAAAAGGAACATCTTTCACTTCCGTAGAAACAAAAGAAATTATTGAGCAAATTGAAGCTAAAAAGCGATGTAAAACAAAGCTCTCAACATGGTTTAATACTGAAAATATTTACTATCCAAACAAGTTAAATATTGAACAAACATCTTCAGAAATTACTGCAAATTATAAATCGAATTTAATTGAAGGCAATTCAATAATTGATTTAACTGGTGGTTTTGGTGTTGATTGTTTTTACTTTTCAAAACAATTTAAATCTGTTGAACATTGCGAAATAAATAAAAACCTTTCCGAAATTGTTTCACATAATTATAAGCAACTAAAAGTTGATAATATAAACACTCATAAAATTGATGGTATTGATTATTTAATAAACACTAACAAACAATTTGATTGGATTTATGTTGACCCATCAAGACGGCATGATAGCAAAGGCAAAGTGTTCTTTTTAAACGATTGCTTGCCAAATATTCCTGCACATATAAATACGCTTTTTAATCATTCTAAAAACATAATGATTAAAACCTCTCCGCTACTCGATTTATCAGCTGGTATTGATGAGTTAAAACATGTAAAAACAATTCATGTTATAGCTATTAATAATGAAGTTAAAGAATTACTGTGGATTTTAGAAAATGATTTTAATGGTAATATTCAAATTAAATCAGTTAACATAAAAAAAGAAACAAATGAGGTTTTCAATTTTTCAATGAATGATGAAAAACATTTAGATTCAGAATACTCAAAACCACTCACCTATTTATACGAACCAAATAGTGCTATTTTAAAAGCAGGCGCATTTCATTCAATTTCAAATCAATTAAACGTTTTTAAACTACATAAACATTCCCATTTATACACAAGTGAGGTTTTAATTAATTTTCCAGGGAGGCATTTTAAAATTGAAAAAACAATACCTTATAATAAAAAAAATCTAAAAAAAGAAGCTATAAATAAAGCAAATATTACCACCAGGAACTTTCTAGAAACCGTACAACAAATTCGAAAAAAATTTAGGATTAAAGAAGGAGGGGTTCTGTATTTATTTTTTACTACAGATATCTATAACAACAAAATTATAATAGTTAGTACAAAAGTAGATTAAACAAAAAAGCCTCAACATAAATGTTGAAGCTTTAAGTGAGCCATAAACAACAGCTTCGTCTAATAGCACTAGATTTTCATTATTATTTAATAACCAGTTTTTTAACCACTGAGTTTTCATTGTTTGAAATTTGCATCATATATATTCCGCTTGCTAAATAACTCATTGATATTTGATTTTTTACATCAGTAAGCACACCTTCTTTTATAATTCCTCCAACAGTATTATAAATTTTATAGCTAAGTTTTTTACTATTAACTAACAATGTATTTGAGATTTTTATATTTATTATACCATCATTTATTGGGTTAGGGTAAACAATTGGCATTTCACTAGTATTAAAAATAGATCTGTTAACACCTAAAACATTAATGGTAATTGGAGCTCCTGTCACAAAATTAGATGTAGCTCCTGTTTTTGAAAAATTAGTTAACGTTCCATTCAATCCATTTACACCGTTGTCTGCTAGTGTTGTAATAGCTGTATTATCTCCACCAGCAATTCCTTGGTCCATCTTATAATAGGCAACCAACCCATTAGTATTAGGTGATATATTTCCATCTTTTTGAGTGTTAATTTCAGTTGTTGTCAAAGCTCGTGTCCAAATACGTACTTCATCCATATCTCCTCTATAATTAAGAGCGCCCCCTCTTGCTCCTAAGGATATAGGTTCTGTACTATTATGCATAGCACCGCTTAAAGTTCCTGTTACACCACTACTATTTATTCCTGCTTCTATTCCATTAATATAAAACTTAACGGATGCACCATCATAAGTAAGTGCTACATGTTGCCAAGTATTTAGGGTTAATTTATTCTCAGTAATATAATATACTTCGCTATTTCCAGTAGAAGAAACAGAGACTTCTACAGCACCAGTAGCCTTTACAATTGGAGAAAATGCACGTTGATTACTACTATATTGACTAAAAATAGTTGGGTTACCATCAAAAGAACTAGGTCTTAACCAAGCTTCCATAGTAAAACCACTAGAAAAATCAAAAGCAACATTATCAGGTATTGTTACATAATTAGGTCCTCCATTATTTTCAAAATTTAAGGCATTGTTGAAAGAAAAGTTTTTAACATCGCCGTAGCCTGTACCATTGTTGCTAATAGCATACGCTCTATAATAATAAGAAGCATTGGCAGTGAATCCTGTAAAGTTTTTTGTAAAAATACCTGTTCCTGCACCGTTAACATCTTTGGTAACATTAGTATCTCCAATTTCAGGATTGTTGTCTGTTGTTGAATAGAGAATACCGCGTTCGGTAACTGGAGAACCAGCATCGTCTGTTACATTACCGCCTAAAGTTGCTGTTGTTACTGTTATATTGGTTGCTGTTGTGGTTGCTACAACGTCTCCGGGCTATGAATCGTTTTATATTTTGAAATATACGAAGTA
>CAZLXG010000023.1:0-26074 GCA_964563585.1 uncultured Flavobacteriaceae bacterium
ATAAATTTTCTTTTTTAAACGCAGCACACACAGCATATTTTGCTGATTTATATGAACAATATTTAGAAAACCCTGATACGGTTGAACCTAGTTGGAAAGCTTTTTTTCAAGGGTATGATTTTGGTAGTGAGAATTACGGATTAGAAGGTGAAATTGTTGAAGGTGTTTCTGCACAGATTCCAGAAAAAGTTCAAAAAGAATTTCAAGTTGTAAAACTTATTGATGGTTATAGAATGCGAGGGCATTTGTTTACCAAAACAAACCCAGTTCGGGATAGACGAACGTATAATCCAACATTAGATATAGAAAATTTCGGACTTTCAAATAACGACTTAAATACTGTTTTTGATGCTGGTGATATTTTAGGTATTGGCGCACAAACATTACGTGTAATTATCACACATTTAGAAAACATTTATTGTAGTTCTATTGGAGTGGAGTATATGTATCTTCGTAATCCTGATGTAATTAAATGGTGGCAGGATCAAATAAATGAAAATGATAATCAGCCTAAATATTCTGCTGAAACTAAAAAATATATTCTTTCAAAATTAAATCATGCAGTAACTTTTGAAAACTTTTTGCAAACTAAATATGTTGGTCAAAAACGTTTTTCTTTAGAAGGTGGCGAGTCGTTAATTCCAGCAATTAGTAATGCACTTTATTATTCGGTTGAAAAATTTGATGTTAAAGAATGTGTTTTAGGAATGGCACATCGTGGACGTTTAAGTACACTTGTAAATATTTTTAGAAAACCAATGAACGAGCTTTTTAGTGAGTTTGATGGAAAAGATTTTGAAGATGAAAATATAGATGGAGATGTAAAATACCATTTAGGTTTAACACTAAATAAAACTTACCAAAATGGTAAGAAAATTAAAATGAATTTAGTGCCTAATCCATCACATTTAGAAACAGTTGCTCCAGTAGCAGAGGGTATTACACGTGCTAAAATTGATGCAGATTATAATGGTGATAATTCCAAAATTTTACCAATAATTGTTCATGGTGATGCAGCTATTGCTGGTCAAGGTATAGCTTATGAAGTTGCCCAAATGAGCCAATTAAATGGTTATAAAACGGGTGGTACAATTCATATTGTAGTAAATAATCAAATTGGGTTTACAACCAACTATTTAGATGCGCGTTCAAGTACCTATTGTACAGATGTTGCAAAGGTAACTTTATCACCAGTTTTACACGTAAATTCTGATGATGCTGAGGCGGTTGTACATGCTGTTGAAATGGCTTTGGAATACAGAATGCGATATAAAAAAGATGTGTATATCGATTTGTTGGGTTATAGAAAATATGGACATAATGAAGGAGACGAACCACGTTTTACACAACCAAAGTTGTATAAAAACATAGCAAAACACGATAACCCATTTAAAATATATTCAGATAAATTAATTGAAGAAAACACAATTGATAAAGCTTATTCAGAAAACATTGTAAAAGATTTTAAAGCAATGTTAGAAAAGGAATACACCAAGTCTAAAGCTGCAGAATCGTCTAAAGTACGCGAGTTTATGCAAGAGCGTTGGACCGATTTTGACAGACAAGGATTAGATGCTATGTTGAAGCCTGTCGAAACAAGTTACTCTGAAGATAGACTTAAAGATATTTCAAAAATTGTTTCAACCGTTCCCGAAGGCGTTAAGTTTTTGCGTAAGGCTGAAAGAATTTTAAAAGGACGTGCAAAAATGGTTTTTGAAACCGATTCTTTAGACTGGGGAATGGCAGAAAATTTAGCTTACGGAAGTTTACTTGAAGAAGGGTTTAACATACGTATTTCTGGGCAAGATGTTGAAAGAGGAACGTTCTCACATCGTCATGCCATATTACGTGATGAAATATCAGAAGAGCGCATCAATCTATTAAATACAAACCCAGAGAATAAAGGTAAAATGGAGATTTATAATTCATTTTTATCAGAATATGGAGTACTTGGTTTCGATTATGGTTATGCTATGACAAACCCAAATACATTAACTATTTGGGAAGCACAGTTTGGAGATTTTAGTAATGGAGCACAAATTATTTTCGACCAATATTTATCGGCAGCCGAAGATAAATGGAAAGCACAAAATGGTATTGTAGTGTTGTTGCCACATGGTTACGAAGGGCAAGGTTCTGAGCATTCATCTGCAAGAATCGAACGTTATTTACAATTATGTGCTAATGATAATATGACTGTTGCAAACTGTACAACACCTGCTAACTTTTATCATTTGTTGCGTCGTCAAATGAAACGTAATTATAGAAAACCATTAATTATTTTCACGCCTAAAAGCTTATTACGCCATCCAAAAGCAGTATCATCTTTAAATAAATTATCAACAGGTAATTTTGAAGAAGTAATTGACGATTCAATAAATCCTAATAATGTAAAAAAATTAGTATTCTGTACAGGTAAGTTCTATTATGATTTGTTAGCTGAACGTGAAACTATAAATAATAATGAAGTTGCTTTAGTAAGAGTTGAGCAATTATTTCCTTTACATTTAGAAAAAATACAACAAATAATTAATGGTTACCCGAATGTTAAAAACTATGTTTGGGCACAAGAAGAACCAAAAAACATGGGAGCTTGGAGTCATGTTTCAGAACGATTAGATTTGGTTAAACTAGAAGCGTGTACAAGACCATATGCATCAGTTCCAGCACCAGGGTCAAGTACAAGAGATAAGAGAAGACAGCAAAATGTAATTAATGCAGTTTTCGATATTGTTGAAAAATAAAGAATTAAAATTCATAATACATTAAAATTATAGAGAATGATTTTAGAAATGAAAGTGCCTTCACCAGGTGAATCTATTACAGAAGTAGAAATAGCAACATGGTTAGTTGAAGAAGGAGATTATGTAGAAAAAGACCAAGCTATTGCTGAAGTTGATAGTGATAAAGCAACACTTGAGTTACCTGCAGAAGCTAGTGGAACTATAACTTTTAAAGCTGAAGAAGGCGATGCTGTTGCAGTTGGCGCTGTAGTATGTTTAATTGATACTAGTGCAGAAAAACCAGAAGGTTCTGAAACTAAAGAAGCTAAAAAAGATAATGCTCCAAAAACTGAAAAGGTTGTTAGTTCGAGCGCAGTCGAGAACAAAACATATGCTACAGGAACTGCAAGTCCAGCAGCAAAAAAGATTTTAGCTGAAAAAGGAATGGATGCTTCATCAATTCATGGAACAGGAAAAGATGGTAGAGTAACCAAGGATGATGCTGTAAAAGCAGTGCCGTCAATGGGGCAAGAGGTTAATGTTGAAGGTCGTGGAACATCAAGAAGTAAAATGTCAATGCTACGTCGTAAAGTGGCAGAGCGTTTAGTAGAAGCTAAAAATACAACGGCTATGCTAACCACTTTTAATGAGGTTGATATGTCGCCAATTTTTGCTTTACGTAAAGAATACAAAGAAACATTTAAAGAGAAATTTGGGGTAAGTTTAGGCTTTATGAGTTTCTTTACTTTAGCTATCGTAAGAGCATTAAAAATGTACCCTGCGGTAAACTCTATGATTGATGGAAAAGAAATGTTAAGCTACGATTTTTGTGATATTAGTATCGCAGTTTCTGGTCCAAAAGGATTAATGGTTCCCGTAATGCGTAATGCTGAAAAGTTAAGCTTTAGAGGTGTTGAAGAAGAAGTAAAACGTTTAGCAATTAGAGCACGTGATGGAAAAATTACTGTAGATGAAATGACGGGAGGAACATTCACTATTTCTAATGGAGGTGTTTTTGGTAGCATGTTATCTACGCCAATTATTAATCCACCACAAAGCGCTATTTTAGGTATGCATAATATTGTTGAACGACCTGTAGCCATTGATGGTAAGGTTGAAATTCGTCCAATAATGTTTGTTGCTTTATCATATGATCATCGAATTATTGATGGTAAAGAAAGCGTTGGTTTCTTAGTTGCTGTAAAAGAAGCATTAGAAAATCCAGTAGAATTATTAATGGACAATGATGCTAAAAAAGCATTAGAACTTTAAAATAATAAATACTTTATATAAAAAAGAGCAACCAATTTGGTTGCTCTTTTTTTTCATTTAAGAATTGGGTATTAACTAACTAATTATTGAAAAAATAGACTAATATATTAATTGAAATAACTATTATAATTAATGCAATTAAACCTATTGCAAAAAATTTGTCGAGAAAACGATTCTCTTTTTCCATTATATATATATAAAAGTAGCTCTGGGGTTTACATTTGTTATTAAAAACTCTGTATCACTACGACACAGAGTCTTTAATATAAACTCTCTTTAAAAAGAATTTGATTAATAGCACTGTAAAGGTAATATGTATCTTTAAGAAAAAAAATACGCACTTATGCGTATTTTAAAAAAAAGATTAAGGCGAGTATGTAAAATACAGAAAGCTCTAAATCATTACAATTTAGAGCTTTCAAATTCTCCCTAAGAACTAATTAATAGCACTGTAAATGTATATGATATAAACGATATGAAAAATACGCACTTGTGCGTATTTTTAAAGAAACTCTTTATTTAGGTTTGCCCAAATAGAAAGTGAAGTGGGTTTATTATCCAAACCTAGTTTGGCAACAATATGACTTCTGTGTTTATGTACTGTTTTTATAGATATTGAAAGTTCATCTGCAATATTTTGACTTGTCATATTTTCAGAAACAAGTTTTATAATTCGCAATTCAGATTTGGTTAATGTATTTAAAATTTCAGGTTTTTTTTCTAAACTTTTGGCACTTAAATAAGCCGCTATTTCTTCACTAAAATAAGGCTTATTATTAACAACACTTTCTATACAAATTTCAATTTCTTCAACGGCAAATTCTTTTAAGATATAACCATAAACATTAAAGGCTTTTGCTTGGTCGTAGACCTCTTCTTCTTTATCAAAAGTGATTAGAATTACTTTAGTTGAAAGATTGTTTTTTTGAACAGCTTCAGCAATTTCTAAACCCGTTTTATGTGGCATTCTAATATCTAGAATAGCAATTTCTGGTTTTAGTTTTACTATAAGATTGTATGCCGCATTTCCGTCTTCAGCACTACCAATAATATTAAAACCTTTTGAGGTTAAAAAGTCGGTGAGACCTCTTAGCATAAGCGGATGGTCGTCTGCAATTACTATGGACGTATTCATTAATTCTTAGGGTTGAGTGCTATTAATTTTAATGCGATACTTTATAATTTTAAATATAGAAATTTCTTTTCATAATCTATAACTGCTTTAGCTTTTTTTAAAATATCGGCACCAATAATGCCATCAACAGGTGTAGAGTTATGATTTATAAGTGCTGTATTTACATGTGTTAGATTAAACAAAACTAAAACAATTTTATTATGTTTCCATTTCCCAATTTTTACTTTATTTTTTTTAGCCATTTTAGTTTTCATATCAGTTGCTCCAGCGCCAGCAACTTTAATTAAAGAATCTTCGGCGTTGAGGTTAAAGTTTTTAATAGCATTAAAACCAACGCAAGAACTAGAAGCGCCAGTATCTAAAATAAAAACGCCTTTTACACCATTTATTGTTGCTTTAACTTCAAAATGATTGGTTTTAGTAAGCTTCAATTTTACTTTGGTATAACCTTTTTCAAGAAGAAATTGTTGAAGCGTTTCGGTCATGTTTTTTTTCTTTTGAAGAATAAAAATAAAGCAATCAAAAGAATTATTGCCCCAAAAAAGATATAAAGTGTGAAATTTTGCGATTTTGTAGATTCTAATGAACCATAATAAACAAAAGCACTCCAAAAATAGGGTGATTTTTTACTATTACTAATAATACTGTTTTCTAAATATTCAATTTTTGAATTATGATTAGCAATAAAACCAGATTGATTTTGCTTATAATTTTTATAGAATGATTGCATAATTTGAGAAGTTGACAAATCGTTTATTTGCCACAACGAGAAAAGCAAATTTTCTGCTCCAGCATACTGGAAACCACGAGCAATACTCATTGCGCCTTCTCCTTTATGTAATTTGCCAATACCAGTTTCGCAGGCGCTTAAAACAACTAAATCCGATTTTAAATTCAAACTGTATAATTCGTTTAAAAACATAGTGTCGTCGTAAAACGATATGTTTGCTGGTTTTGTAAAACCGCCACCGCTAGCATGTGTAGATAAGTGTAGAATGCCATAATTAGTTATGTTTTTAATAAAGTTGATTTTTGAAGCGTTTTCATTTATAAATATAGTTGAAGACATTTCGTTTTTTATAGTATTAGCCTCGTCAATTGAATATATAAGTGATTGATTGGTGTTTTCAAACACAGGAAAAAAACCTAATAAATTATTGTTATTACTTTTTTGAGTATCATTTAAATATAATAGTACAGTAGAATTATAAGCAATCTTTTGATTTTTAATAATAAAGGGCATTTTAGAAAATGATGTTGTATTCGTTTTTGAGGTTAATAATGACTCAAAAGGAATAAAATTTAATAAACCATCTGGAATAATAATTACATTTTTATAAGCTAAAGAAGCATCAAGTTTTAATAATTTGAACATATTAAATGCCTGAAAGGTAAAGTTGCTTATATCGTTATTTATAACCGAGGCATTATCAAAAAGGCTAATAAAATTTGTTATACTTTCTTTAGTGTTTGAGTCTAGATGAATTGGATTAAGTTCAATACCTGTATTAGATATTACAAATTGGTAAATGGTGTTTTTTCCGTAAAAATATTCTACCAAAATAGCATTGTCTTTTGTTAATTTATCCTGTAATGTTTTTAAAGAAAAGTAAGCGTTATCCGTTTTTGGATATTTGTTTTCAATAGCAATTTTTAATTGTTTTATTTGAAGACTGATATCACTTAATTGTTGACTATATAAGTTGATGTTAAATGCTATATTCGCGTTTAATCGTTCGTTAATTAAGAGGTTTGTAATACGTTCTTGTTCTTGTAATAAATTAAATTCTTTTATGAGTAAACTATCATTTGAGAAACGTTGTAAGCGTCGTCTTTTTATAAAATTTTCCTTTAAAACGGATGCTTTATTATTTTCTGAATATTGAAAAGCTTCAAACAAAATGCTTTTATCTTTTGTTTGATTATAAGTATTAAAAAGAATATCTATACATGCTTCACTTCTAATTCTATTATTGGTTTCGTTTAGAATTTTAGTTTCTTGCGAGGTCCAACTATGTTGCAATAATTTTGATACATAAAAACTTAAATTTAAACTCTCTAAAGCTATTTTTGAGTTAGGTTGAATGGCTGCATATAAATCGAAAATATCTATAAATGTATTCTCTGCGTACAAATTGGATTTCTTTGGCAATCCATTAGCATTAAAGTTTGGTAGTAATATTTTAATAGCAGTTTGTAAACTTTTTAAAGCATTATTTTGTTTTTTAAGTAGATGAAATAATTGAGCTTCTTCAATATGAAATTTTGCTAAATATCTGTTTGATAAATTAACTTCTGATAGATGTTTTTTCGCATTTTCAAAAGCTATTAATGCTTCAATATAATTGCCATTTTGCAGTTCAATTAAATACTCGTTTTTTTGTTTTAAGTATGTTGATACTGTTGAGGTGTTATTTAAAATAGATGTTTTATTCTGTTTATTTAAAGTAATTAAATAGTTAGTTTTAATAGTTTCAAGATTGCTTTTTTGAGCTTCGGAAATACGAGATAATTTAAGTGCATCTTCAATAATTTTAATAGCAGTTTCTTTTTTGCCAATAGTTTGATATAGCTTTGCAAGATTAATAGCGCCACTTATTTGATGTTTGGTGTTTTTGCTTTTTTCGGCTAAAAAAATGTACTGAGTTATCGTGCTAACGGCATTAGTGTAATCGCCTGTTTTGGTATACAAATTACCCAATGGATTTAAGCAACTTTCAATAATATCGAAATCTGAAAATCTTGAAAGTTCATAACTATTAAACCGCTTTAAAGCATCTTCAAATGTAATAATAGCTTCTTTTAGTTTAGAAATTTCGCCTAAATAGTATCCTTTATTACATTGTAAAAAAACGAGTGCTAATTGTTCCTCTTTAGTTTTAGCTTGTGTTTTAAAAATACTTTCCTGTTTACTTAATCGTTTTAGTGAAGTGCTATTTTTATTTTTTATAAAGGTTTCCGCAGCGACATAAATGTTTTCTTCAAGTTCTTGTGAAAACAAAAAGGGAGATATTAGGAATAAAAGAAAGCTTAGTTTTTTCATAAGAAAGAAATGCAAGTAAAGTTTAGCTTCAGAATTTCCAAATAGCATAAAATTGCCAATAATTAAAATTATTGTCAAAATTCATTATGTACCGCGCGCCAACACTAGGGCCAATTCTTGCAAAACCTGCGGTAGCTTCTAATAAAAAGTCAGTTCTTAAATTAGTAAACGAATTAGTAATACTCTCAGAATTATTTATAGTATTAAAAATTGGTGCATTGGATGAATCGCCTTCAAACTGTTCAATAAAAATATTTTTCTGTTGTTTTTCACTTATCGAAATAGTGTTCTGTAAACCTGCGCCAAGACCAATATAGTTATTAATGTTGTAGCGAATTAAAACAGGAATATCCCAATCTATATTTTTATAAGACGTATTAGTTGTTGTGCGTTGCAGAAATACAAACCCTTGAGGGCTATCAATAAATTCTTCTCGAATATTTGTTTCAGCATCGTAATTATGGAAATTGTTCATTAACTCTACTTGCCAATACCATTTATAAGATTTGTAAGGTGATATGGTAACACCTAAAAAGTAGCTTTCAGAATTTTTTAAATCACTAAATGAATTGTAACCAACTTTGGCGCCAATAGAAATACCTGGTAAAAAACGAGTGGTTGAATAATTGGTGATTATAGGATCATTTTTATCGAAAATAATAGCGGTTCTACTTTTGGTTTTTTTCTTATGAAAATCTTTAGCAAACTTAATGCTGTATTTAACAAAGCCTTTTGTAGAATCGTATTCTTTTACATTTTTTTGTTGGCTTCCTGGAAGATAAATGTTTTTGAATGTGAAGATGGCTTGAGTATCTGTAAATGTAGTATCTAAACAGCTATATTGAACCTCGTATTTTGGGCAAATATCACATTTTGGATACATGTCTAAAATCTTTAAAGTAGACTTGTCTAGCATCTCAGGAATGTCCGTTTCTAAACGAATTGTGTTTGCTGGACCTTCACCATTATTTTGAAACTTAATTTTATATTTTAAGGTTTTAAAACGCACCAAACGATAATTCATAAACGTACCATTTGATGACATTTTATTAGGATCGTGAGAGGTTACAATTTCCATTTCCATATCCTTTATTTTATGATTGTCGTAGTTTGAATCTGGCACATAAATACCTCTTACAGAAATAATAGCACTTGTGTCTTTTATCATTTCTGGTGTTGTTTTTAAGCTGAAAAAGATGTTGCGTTCTTCATTAGGTTCCATATTATTGAATTCTAAAAGACTCCAATCTTTATAAATAGCTTTAGTTTCTTCAATAGTTAAAGGTAAATTTGTTTTTTCAGTGGAGTCTTGTAAAGTAGTACGAGTTTCAATAAAATCTTCATTTGAAGATGCTAAAAAACTACCATCATCATCAATATTATGTGTGTAAACAATATTTTCATTTAAAACATTTTTTTCGTTGTAATGCGTTCTCGTATCAGTAAGTTCAAAATTATTTGCCTTGTATTTTAATTCATTATAAAATAGATATAGTTTCCCGTTTGTAGCATAATTTTTATAGTTTTTGTAACTCATAATTACAACCATTTCTTGTTCTGGAATAGGTTCTCGATTTCGTTTTAATAAAAAGGCTTCATCCATAGAAGCTATATCATTATAATCTGTAGTTATGTTATTTATGGTAACTTTTTTAGGTCTTGTAGTTGGCGGTTTTCCAGTATCATAATTATTGGTCGCCCATAATTTAATCTCGTATTCTCCAGTTTTTTTATAGGTGTGTTTTGGGTTTTCTTCAATACTATATTTTCCGTCGCCAAATTCCCAGTAATGGGTATAAAATGCTTTTGGTGCACCAGCTATTTGATTTAATGCTGGTGTTTCTGGTGTTAAAACAACTTCGTTACCATTAGTAGTTAGTTTAATGTTTGCAGTTCTTGTAAGTGTGTCGTTTACAATAGGGTTTTGAGCACAAATAAAAGAGCTAATTAATAAACTACAAATTATGAAAAGCGGTTTGTTCATGTTGTTAGGATTTGCTAAGGTTTAAATATACAAAAATTGCAATCTATTGTATTATGTATTTAGTTAGAAACAATTATAAAAATATTAGCACCTAATACTAGTATAACAATAGCGATGATTAATATTAAGATTTTCCGTTTCATTTTTATAATGTTTGTTTCATATTGAAAAAAAGAAACCAGAAACTCACGTTTCTGGTTTCTAAAAAAAAGTAGGCTAAAATTGAAGCAAGCAATGTGCTGTAAGTAGGTGTTTATAAATAGACTGTTTATGGTAAGCCATTGATTATAGCTGTTAATTGAGCTTCGGTAACTATTGATGTTTCACCATCTGTAATTGTTATTACATCATTTTCAGCTATAGTTACAGATTGGATAGCGTATTTCCAGTTATTACCTTCTTCGGTTACGAAAATAACATGACATTCTAATCCTATTGGAATTTGTCCGTAATGCTCACTAAATAATCCACTAGCAGGATTGTAAGTGTCTAAGTTAGCTAAGCCAGTATCTTCACCATCATATGACAGAAAAACTGAACTATTAGTATTGTTATAGCCTTCTGGCACACCAACTAAAATGGTTGTTTTTGGACGTGGGTCGTTATAAAATCTATCAACGTTAGACCATCCGAAGTCTCCTAAGAAAGCATAGTATTGGTTTCCTTCAGCAAATACACCACCTTGATCTGCAGCGGGATCAGCAGCTTCATCCCAAGTTAAGTTTCCGTCGTTATCTATAGTTCCTTCCCAAAGAATCATATCGTTGTCTACACCACCAGTTAAATTTGTTGGAATACCTAATTGTATGTTACAAGTTGTTTCAAGAATGTTTCCGTTTTGTGTAGCTTCAATAAAAAATTCACCACCTGAAATTAACAGAGCTTTGTCTCCATTTGGTAGCGTACCCATAGTTGGTTTGTTGGTTATTAACATGTTTCCTTTGTCAAATAATTCAACAAATTCAAGATCTACTTGTCCTGTTACAGGATTTCCGTTAAGGGTTAAACAAGATCCGTTAATGTGAATATCTACACCTTTATCAGATGTGAATGATACTGAGCCATCTTCGGCATCAAATTGAAAGTTTTGTGTTAAGTTTTCTAAAGCTTCATCTTTTAACTCATTAAAATCTTCAGCAGTTGGACGAATTAAAATATTTACATCGTCGTCGTGTTTTGTACAACTTGTAAATAATAAAGTTGTCATTAAAAATGTTCCTAAAATGTGTTTTAAATTTTTCATGATAATTTGGTTTTAAATTGTTATTCAAGTTTATATAAACAGGGCAACTATTTTGTTACCCTGTTTTAGTAATTATTTTTATTGTTGAGGTTGACTTATGATTATTTTAGATACAATAACGTCACCTGATGCTACTAACTGTATCATTTTATTTGCATACGCTTCTGTTGACGAATATCCTTTTGAGAATCCTGTAGCAGTTTCAACTTCCCAGAAATAGTTTCTTTTATCTTTATTGTTAATTTCAGATTTTAAAACAAAATAGCTTGTAATTTCTGTCCCTGTTATAATTTCACCTGAACCAGATAAAGCCATCATTTTTTTTGCGTTTTCTAAAGACAATGATGTTCCAGAATAAATATTTTTAGTTGTTTCTACTTTCCACTCAAAAATTTGAGCGATTGCATTTTTAGTGATTTCTACAACTTCAGAAGAAGTGTTAAGGGTCATTTTTTCATTTGTAGCATTTACACTTAATATTGAGAATACTACCGTTGCGATAATTAAAATTGATTTTTTCATGATTTTTAATTTTATGGATTAATTAATTTTTGTTTAGTCATTCATTTTTTTGACTGTTACACCCTTATATAAAAACCATTTAAAAATTGTTACCCATTTATTTTAAAGTTTTTTTACTTTAGCAGTAAATACAAGGGTTAATGAGTGAAAAAAAAATACACGAAGACCAGAAATATGTTGATGGGTTACTTAAAAATAACTCATTTATTATACAGGCTATATATGATAAGTTTGTGCCAAAAGTTATTAATTATATAAAGCAAAATAGCGGTGATGCAGATAAAGCACAAGATGTTATTCAAGACACTTTAATAACCATTTATAACCAAGCGAGCGAAAAAAAATTACAACTCACATGTCCTTTTGATGCCTATTTCTTTTTACTGTGTAAACGAAAGTGGTTAAACGAATTAAAAAAATCTTCTAATAAAGAGGTAACAATTAACGAAGAAGTTTTATCTATAAATGACGAAGCTCAAGAACTGGCTTTTGAAACATCGATTTTTGGTGAAAAACAAGCCTTATTTAAAGAAATGTTTCAAAAATTAGGAACCGCTTGTAAAGATTTATTAAAGGCTACTTTCAAAATAAAACCTATGGAAGAAGTAGCAAAAAGTTTAGGTGTTACTTACGCTTATGCTAGAAAAAAGAAATCTTTATGTATAGGTAAATTAACAGAGCTGGTTCGAGAGTCACCAAAATTTAACCAACTTAATAATTAATTGTCATGGAAGATCAAAACTATATATTATTCGAAAATTACCTTTTAGGAAGTCTTTCTGAAACCGAAATAGAAACTTTTGAAAATCGTTTAAAAGATGATTCAGAATTTCAAGAAAATTTCAATACCTATAAAGAATTGTCATCTTATTTAGAACATAAATTTGAAAATGAAGAAGCTTCTACAGAATTTCAAAATAACTTAAAAAACATTTCAAATAACTACTTTGAAAAACAAAATGCGCCACAAAAAGTAATTCGTTTTAAACCATGGCAATATGCAGCGGCAGCAAGTGTTGTGTTGTTAATGGGGTTTTTTATGTTTAATAATTTTTCTAATCCTGTTTATGGCGATTACGCAAATTACGAAACTATAAGTTTAACAGTAAGAGGTGATAATAATGAACTTTTAAAAACAGCAGAAACTGAATTTAATAATAAAAATTTCACTAAAGCGGAAGAAACTTTTAAAAGTTTAATAGAGTTAGATAATGATAATTCAGAACTAAAATTTTACAGAGCGATTACTAATATTGAATTAAATGATTTTGAAGTTTCAGATGATTTATTGAACGGTTTAAGAAGTGGAAATTCGGTATATAAAAATAAAGCAACTTGGTATTTAGCATTAAGTAAATTGAAACAGGAAGATGAAAATAGCTGTTTGGAACTATTAAAAACAATACCCGAAGATGCCGATGATTATAATGAAGCTCAAAAACTCATAAAGAAATTAGATTAGTATTTAAGCACAAATAAATAAAATAGAGTAAAAGAAGTCGTCAATTATGTGATGACTTTTTTATTTTTACAAAATGATAATTACCGATACTCATACACATTTATATAGTGAAGCTTTTGACGAGGATAGAAACGAGATGATTAAACGAGCATTAAACGAAGGTGTTTCACGATTTTTTATTCCAGCAATCGATTCAACATATACAGAATCAATGCTACAACTTGAAAAAGACTTTCCAGAGTATGTTTTTTTAATGATGGGATTGCATCCAACTCATGTAAAAGATAATTATAAAGATGAGTTGAACCATGTTGAAGAAATGCTAGCTAAACGACCATTTTATGCGATAGGAGAAATAGGAATAGACTTATATTGGGATAAATCAACCCTATCTATTCAACAAGAGGCATTTCGTTATCAAATTAAACTAGCAAAAAAATATAAATTACCAATAGTTATTCATTGTCGTAATGCTTTCGATGAGGTATTTGAAGTGTTAGAAAGCGAAAAAAGTGACGATTTATTCGGAATTTTTCATTGCTTTACCGGAACAATAGAGCAAGCTCAACAAGCTATATCATATAATATGAAATTAGGTATTGGTGGTGTTGTAACTTTTAAAAACGGGAAAATTGATAAGTTTTTAAATCAGATAAATATTAAACATATTGTTTTAGAAACCGATTCACCATATTTAGCTCCAGCTCCATATAGAGGAAAGAGAAATGAAAGTGTATATGTGTTAAAAGTGTTGGATAAATTATCAGAAATTTATAATATTTCAAAAGAAAATATAGCAAGTATTACTACAGAAAACTCAAAATACATTTTTAAAATTTAGAATATGAGCGCATCAAAACCCAACATATTACTTGTTTATACTGGAGGAACCATTGGTATGATAAAAGATTTTAAAACAGGTGTGCTTCGTGCATTCGATTTTAATAATCTTCTAAAAAGAATTCCAGAACTAAACCTATTAGATTGTAATATTGAAACAATTTCGTTTGAAAAACCAATTGATTCTAGTAATATGAATCCAGAATACTGGGTACAAATTGCTGAAATAATTGAAACAAATTATAATGCTTTTGATGGTTTTGTGGTTTTACACGGAAGCGATACTATGAGCTATACAGCATCAGCTTTAAGCTTTATGTTAGAAAATTTAGCAAAGCCAGTTATTTTTACGGGTTCACAATTACCTATTGGTGATTTACGAACCGATGCTAAAGAAAATTTAATAACGTCTATTCAAGTGGCATCGTTACAATACAGAAATAAACCTATTATAAAAGAAGTGTGTTTGTATTTTGAATACAAATTATATCGTGCTAACAGAACTACAAAAATTAATGCTGAACATTTTGAGGCCTTTGCATCATTAAATTATCCAGATTTAGCAGAGTCTGGTGTTCACTTAAAAGTTAAAAAAGAGTACTTGTTTAAGCCTAACTTAAAGAAGGATTTATTAGTTCATAAAAAATTAGATAAAAATATTGCACTTATTAAACTGTTTCCAGGAATTACAGAACCTTTATTACAAAGTATTTTTAATACACCAAATTTAAAAGGTGTTGTTTTAGAAACATATGGCGCAGGAAACTGTACAACAGAAACGTGGTTTATCAATTTGCTTAAAAAAATAATTAAAGAAGGTGCATATATTATTAATGTTACGCAATGTTCAGGTGGAAGTGTAATTATGGGACATTACGAAACCAGTGCGCAACTAATTAAAATAGGTGTTATTTCTGGAAAAGATATTACTACAGAAGCCGCAATAAGTAAATTAATGTATTTGTTAGGGCTTGATATTTCAGTTAAAACTTTTAAAAAAATGTATAAAACCTCACTAAGGGGAGAAATATCTTAAATAAAATTGTTAAAGTTTTAATCCTAATGTTATTTGTTGTTATTTAACACCGTATAATGAAAAACACTTGAAAAACAGAGAGGTGGCCGAGTGGTTTAAGGCGCACGCTTGGAAAGCGTGTATGCGTTTATAGCGTATCGAGGGTTCGAATCCCTTTCTCTCTGCTGATTTTTGTTTTTTAATTACTTTTTTTTTATATCTTTAACACTTTAACTAATAAAATTAAGATTTAGAACATGAAAAGATTATTTTCTATCCTTGCCATAACTGTAATGATGGCATTCGGAACTGTTAATGCAACTACAAATGCAGCAACAATTACAACAACAACTGTAGCAACTATTACTCAAGATGATGCGGCGCCTGCTGAAGAATTAGGTTTTCATCAAGAACTTAAAAAACGTTTTATTGAAGGTGGTGCAGGCTTTATGGGCATTGTATTATTATGTTTAATATTAGGTTTAGCAATTGCTATCGAAAGAATTATCTTTTTAAATCTTTCAACTTCAAATTCAAAAAAATTAACTCAAGATGTTGAAGATGCATTATCTTCTGGAGGTGTAGAAGCTGCAAAAGAAGTTTGTAGAAATACAAAAGGACCAGTTGCTTCGATATTCTATCAAGGGTTAGATCGTGTAGATGACGGTGTAGATGCTGCTGAAAAAGCTGTTGTAGCTTATGGTGGTGTACAAATGGGGCAATTAGAGAAGAATGTATCTTGGATTTCATTATTTATAGCACTAGCACCTATGTTAGGATTCATGGGGACAGTAATCGGGATGATTTCTGCTTTCGATAAAATTGAAGCAGCAGGAGATATGAATCCATCATTAGTAGCAGGTGGTATTAAAATTGCACTTTTAACAACCGTATTTGGTTTAGTAGTTGCAATTATTCTTCAAATTTTTTATAATTATATTATTTCAAAAATTGATAGTATAGTAAATGATATGGAGGATGCATCAATCTCATTGATTGATTTATTATCAAAACACAAAAAATAATAACTAAAAACATAAAGTAATTATGAATTTTCATAAAATTTTTAAAATAATTGCTGCTGTTTTAAGTTTAACAGGAGTAGTGTTTTTGGCTCTTATTATCTCAAAAGGAGATGAAGCTATTCAGTTAGCAGCAGCAGAAACAGGTATGACAGATTATATGTCTTATGTAGGATATATTGTTTTAGCTATAGTAGTAGCCTTAGTAATATTTTTTGTAATAAAAAATCTATTTACAAATACAGGATCTTTAAAAAGCACTTTAATTGGTATTGGAGCATTTGCTGCAGTATTAATTATAGCTTATTTAGTTTCAGGTGGGGATACTACAATATATAAACATAGTGAAGGAGTAGCTTCAGCAACCGATTCGCATATGGTAGGAGCAGGATTAATTGCATTTTATGTTTTAGCTGTTGTAGCTATAGGCGCAATGTTATTATCTGGAGTAAAAAAAATATTTAATAAATAAATTATGGCAAAACGAGCAGCACCAGAAGTAAATGCAGGCTCTATGGCAGACATTGCTTTCTTACTATTAATATTTTTCTTAGTAACAACAACAATGGAAAAAGATTCTGGTATAAACAGAAAACTTCCTCCAATTGAAGAAGATAATGAAGAGGTTATTATTAAGCAAAAAAATATTTTTACTGTATTAATAAATGGTAATGATCAAATGTTAGTTGAAGATGAGCTAATGGATATTAAAAATTTAAGAGCTGCAGCTGTTAAGTTTTTAGATAATGGAGGTGATGGTTCATGTACATATTGTACTGGAGATAGAAATCCAAATTCATCAGACAATCCAGACAAAGCAATTATTTCTTTAAAGAACGAACGTTTAACATCGTATGGTACTTATATAGCAGTTCAAAATGAATTGGTAGCAGCATATAATGAGTTGCGTAATAAAAGAGCTAAAGCACAATTTGGTATAACTTTTTTAGAAATGCAAAAAAACTATAAAGATGTTAATTGGCTTGGAAATAAAGAGAAGTTAAAAGAGAAAATTAATCAAATAAAAGTTGATTATCCTCAAAAACTTTCGGAAGTCCAATAGTAAATAATTTAGAATTTAATATAACAGAAAAGTATGTCTAAATTTAAAAAGAAAAAGGGAGGCGAGATGCCTGCAATTAATACAGCATCGTTACCAGATATTGTATTTATGCTATTGTTTTTCTTTATGGTAGCAACCGTAATGAGAGATAATACACTTATGATTGAAAATAAATTACCATCTGCATCTGAAGTTGAAAAACTTGAAAAAAAGAATTTGGTAATGTATATTTATGCAGGTAAACCTAGTGCTCGTTACCAGAAAAAATTTGGTACAGAGGCAAAAATACAGCTTAATGATAAGTTTGCTGATATTAGTGAAATAGCAGCGTTTATTGCAGCAGAAAGAGCTTCTAAGCGTGAAGAAGAAATACCATACCTAACTACATCATTAAAAGTAGATAAGGAAGCTAACATGGGTTTAATAGGTGATATTAAGCAAGAGCTTAGAAAGATAAATGCATTAAAAATAAATTATGCAGCAATAAAGCAGAATTAATTTTTTTGTTAAAAGTATATTTAAAACATCCTAATGAAATTCATTAGGATGTTTTTTTATGCACATTTTTAATAAACTATATTTGTACCATGAAAAAGAGATATGGCTTTATAGTATTGTTTTTTACAACATTGTTTGTTTTCTCACAACAAACTGATGATGTAATCAACGGAGGTTTAAATTATAAAGAAGACCAGTTTTATGCAGGAATAACATATAATTTATTTGGAAAAAAGGAATCGGATATTTCTCAAAGTGGATTTTCTACAGGGTTTCATTTTGGGTTTATAAAAGATATGCCTATCAACAAAAACAGAAATGTTGCTATAGGTTTAGGTATTGGTTATTCAACAAATTCGTTTAATCAAAATATATTGGTAAATAAAGATAATACAGGAAATCTTAATTACAGTATTTTAGATGGAGGGAATGTTTATACTAAAAATAAATTTTCTATGCATTTGGTAGAAATACCAATAGAATTTAGATGGCGAACATCAACCGAAACCGAATATAGTTTTTGGCGTATTTATACAGGTTTTAAATTTGGTTATGTATTTGCAAATACTACAAAACATATAGGCGATTTGGGAACTATCAAATACAATAACATTAAAGATTTTAATAAAATTCAGTATGGTTTAACACTTAGTATGGGTTATAGTACATGGAATGTTTATATGTATTATGCTTTAAATCCTATTTTTTCTAGTGATGCAAAACTGAATGGAAGTAGTATAGGTATGAATGCTATTAAAATTGGATTAATGTTTTACATTTTATAACCAATAATTAACCAAAAGTAATTGAGGAATCATTCCAACAAAAAAGCCCATAATTAATTCTTTATAAGAGTGCGCATTTAAATGTAATCTCGATGTTGCAATAGCTCCAGTAAGTATAGCCATTAAAGCTAAAGTTCCATTAATATTTATATTAAAATGAACGCTTAAGACAATAAAAAACATAAACAATCCAGATACAGCAATCATATGAATACTGATTTTAAACTTCACGATAGCTAACATTAAACACGTTAATGTAGATATTAAAATACCAACAAAGAAAAAGTAAAGTTCGATGATTTGATTTAGAGTTAATATTCTTTGCAGAACTAAAATAATTACAACACAATTTAGCATTAAAGGAAAAATACGTTCTTTACTTGTATTTAAATGAATAGACTTCACTTTACCTAGTGTTTTAAGTAAAAAATAAAGTAGAATAGGTAAAAGAATTGTAAGTATAAAAAGAGAAATTAATTTTGCTTGAATAATTTCTTTGGGTAAATATCTTGGTGATTTTAGGAAATAAAAAAGAACCCCAAATAAAGGCATTAATAATGGGTGAAAAATATACGATATGCTTTTTAAAACCCGATTCATTATATTTTTTTTCTTAAACGTGCTACAGGAATATCTAATTGTTCTCTATATTTTGCAATGGTTCTACGCGCAATAGGATAGCCCTTTTCTTTTAAAATGGAAGCTAAAGCGTCGTCTGTTAGTGGCTTTTTTTTGCTTTCTTCTTCAACAACAGTTTCAAGGATTTTTTTTATTTCTCTAGTAGAAACATCTTCACCTTTAGAATTTTTCATCGATTCAGAGAAAAACTCTTTTATAAGTTTTGTTCCGTAAGGTGTATCAACATATTTACTATTTGCAACTCTAGAAACTGTAGATACATCCATAGAAATTTCATCGGCAATATCTTTAAGAATCATGGGTCTTAGCTTACGCTCATCACCAGTCAAAAAATATTCTTTTTGATAATGCATTATAGAACTCATAGTTACAAACAGTGTTTGTTGACGTTGTTTTATGGCCTCAATAAACCATTTTGCTGCATCTAATTTTTGCTTAATGAATATTACGGCATCTTTTTGAGACTTCGATTTTTCTTTGGATTCCTTATAGCCTTTAAGCATATTATTATACTCACGAGAAACATGAAGATCGGGTGCGTTTCTTCCATTAAGTGTTAATTTCAATTCACCATTAGTAATTCTAATAGCAAAATCTGGGACAACATGTTCAACAATTTTATTGTTTCCAGCATAAGAACCACCAGGTTTTGGGTTTAAATGTTCAATTTCTGAAATAGCATCTTTTAGTTGAATCTCAGTAATGCTAAACTTATGTAATAATTTTTTGTAATGCTTTTTAGTGAATTGGTCGAAAGCATTATCTATTATATTTATTGCTAACTCGCAATCTGGATTTTTTTCTTTCCTATGTAATTGAATACTTAAACACTCTTGTAAATGTCGCGCACCAACTCCCGAAGGGTCTAATTGATGTACAATTTTTAAAACTTTCTCAATTTTTTCTTCTGTGGTAAAAATGTTTTGAGTGAATGCTAAATCATCTGTAATATCTGATAACGACCGGCGGATATATCCACTTTCATCAACACTACCAACTAAAAATTCAGCAATATCGTATTCATCGTCAGATAACCTATAAGTGTTTAGTTGATTTATTAAATGTTGTGTGAATGATGTTCCAGCAGCATAAGGCATTGTTTTTTCCTCATCATCTGCACTGTAATTGTTTACCTGAGTTCGGTAATCTGGAATTTCATCATCACTTAAATACTCGTCAATATTTATATCTTCAGAGTCTATAGTTTCATTATCATTAATATCATCGGCAGTATTATCCAAATCCGAATCATAATCATCAGCCTTTTCTTCTTTACCACCTTCAAGCGCAGGATTTTCTTCTAATTCTTGTTTTAAACGTTGCTCAAAAGCTTGCGTAGGCAACTGTATCAATTTCATTAATTGAATTTGTTGCGGTGATAATTTTTGCGATAATTTAAACTGTAAGTATTGTTTAAGCATATTGCGATTTGGTTTAAGATAAAAGTATAAAATTCTTTTTATCTCTTCATTGCCATCTAATAATTCTTTTTAAAATTCTGCGTTTTGAGGTGTTCTAGGAAAAGGAATAACATCTCTAATATTACTCATTCCTGTTGCGAACATTACTAGACGCTCAAAACCTAGTCCGAACCCAGAGTGTACCGCAGTACCATATTTACGTAGATCTAAATACCACCATAATTCTTTTTCATCAATATCTAAGGCTTTCATTTTTTCTATTAAAACGTCTAAACGTTCTTCACGTTGAGCGCCTCCAACTATTTCGCCAATGCCAGGAAATAATATATCCATAGCACGAACTGTTTTTCCGTCTTCATTTAAACGCATATAAAATGCTTTTATGTTTGCTGGATAATCAAATAAAATTACAGGACATTTAAAATGCTTTTCAACTAAAAAGCGTTCGTGTTCACTTTGTAAATCTGCGCCCCATTCGTTAATTATATATTTGAATTTCTTTTTCTTATTTGGTTTACAGTTTCGTAAAATATCGATAGCTTCTGTATAACTTACGCGTTTAAAATTGTTGTTGGCTACAAAGTTTAATTTCTCTGTAAGTGTCATTTCGCTGCGTTCAGTTTGTGGTTTAGATTTATCTTCTTGAATTAAGCGTTGCTCTAAAAATGCAATATCATCTTTATTGTTTTCTAAAACATAGGTTATTACAGACTTTAAAAAATCTTCAGCTAAATCCATATTACCCGCTAAATCCATAAAAGCAACCTCTGGTTCAATCATCCAAAATTCTGCTAAATGACGTGATGTATTTGAATTTTCAGCTCTAAATGTTGGTCCAAAAGTATATACTTTACCTAAAGACATGGCATAGGTTTCAGCTTCTAATTGTCCAGAAACTGTAAGATTGGTTTCTTTTCCGAAGAAATCTTGAGAATAATCAATATTTCCATCATCATTTAATGGCGGATTTTTTGCGTCTAGATTACTTACTTTAAACATTTCGCCAGCACCTTCTGCATCACTACCAGTAATAATTGGCGCATGCATATAGTAAAATCCATTATCATTAAAATACTTATGAATTGCGAACGATAACGACGAACGTAAACGCATTACTGCACTAAACGTATTTGTTCTAGTGCGTAAATGTGCATTTTCACGTAAAAATTCAAAAGAGTGTTTTTTAGGTTGAATAGGGAATGTTTCAGCATCCGAATCTCCTAAAATTTCTATTGAAGTTACATTTATTTCTACTTTTTGACCTTTTCCTTGGCTTTCTACTAATTCACCTTTAATATGTACAGCAGCACCTGTTGTAATCCTTTTCAATAGGGCTTCATCAGTATTTTCAAAATCAACAACACATTGAATGTTATTTATTGTAGAACCATCATTTACAGCAATAAAACGATTTGCTCTAAAAGTTCTTACCCAACCTTTTACTTCTACTTCGGTTATGGTAATGTTTTGTGATAATAATTCTGAAATGGTACGTGATGTCATTAGTGATAAATTTTTGAATGCAAAGATAATATATAGTATGGATTAAGCAGTAGTAGTATTGTAAAATTGAAAAGAGAAGTTTTTTTTAAAACTAACTAAAAATATTCAGAGAAGCTTATTGAAAGTTAAATACTACTTTTAAAACCGATACTTTACTAAAAAAAATAAATACCTTGGAAGTAGCCTTAGATTAGATTTATAGGTGGAATATTCATCTATATTTACTATTGAAAGCCTGTTTTCATTAGTTATATTGTTTAAAACAAGTTGATAAGAAAATTTAGATTTTGGTGGTGTATGATTTAAGTTTAAAGCAATAAAAGAATAATCTAAATTATCAATCCAATAATAATTATTATTTAGAGTAGCAATCCAAAATTCTGATAATTTATATGTGATATTTAAACCAGCCTTTTTCCATAGAAATTTAGATTCTAAATTGTTGAATTTTGATTTATTTTTATTTAAATTTAATTTAAAGCTAAAATTTATAGGTAAATTAAAATATGTGGTTCCAGATAAATAATAAGAAGAGGAATATGATTTAAGATTTTTAAATTCAGATGTATTCGCCTTTATCAGAGAATTAGACCAAACTAATGAGGTGCCTACATTGGTAGAAAGGTTCAATTTTTTAAAGTATGATGTGAAGTTTATGCTTGATGATAATTTATTACCACCATTCACAAAACGATAAGATGATAGAATTATATTTTGTCCTATTTGATTGTCAGTAGCATACTTACCATTGGAAACACTATATCGTGCCCTTAAAGAAAAGGATTGTGTTTTAATATCGTTATTCCATTGATAGTAAAATCCTAGTGTTTCTTTTTTTGATAAATAAATATTTTTGACTCCTTTTTTAAAAGATTGATAATTTCTTAACTGAAAATTATTCAGAAAGAAAAAGGATTTTGGGTTATCATAATTTCTAATATAACTTAACCTAAAACGTCCAATTTTGATTTTTCTTATATTTAATGAAACTTTTGGGTTTATAAACCATTTTGAGGTTTCAGAACCCCCTATTTTTATATCTAGATAATCCATAGATACCTCAGTTGATATTTCAACTTTTTCTGAAAAAGGATATCGTAAACTTATTCTTAATTGTAGAGTTTGTTGATTAAAAGTTAATTTATTTTGCAAAGAATCAATCTCATTACTAGATTCTTCATTTGGTATTATGAATTTATTTTCACGTATTTCTTTAAGTGATTCGTAACTTAATTTCAACGAGCTTTTATATTTACCAATGTTAAATAATAAAGTAGATTTTCCACCTAAAACTTTTATTTTATCATTAGAATTCGTATTAATTTGTGAATTTTCATTAAGAGAAAGACTATTGTTTAAAGTTGGAGATTTAATGTTATTTTTCTGTTTAATTTTATTGTTTCCAAAATATATGTAAGTGTGAATCACATTTTTTCCCTCAAAAAGATAAGTATAGTTTAAATGATTGTAAAACGAACTTTCTCTTTTTTTTAAATTTTGAACAATATTACTATTATTGAATAATAATAGATTATTAATTGTTCCAGGTTTATTGTTATAAACTATAACATTTTTGAGAAACGAATTCTTGTTCTTTGAATATCTAATTTCCAATTCTCCTCCAGATATTAAATTTTCACGAGTAGTATTATTGTTTTCAAAATAGCGTATAGGGTTTTCGCCAAGATTAAAAACAGTTTCTGACGAAAAAAGTTCATTTTGAATATCTTTTGTAAAAAATCCTGTACCGCGTAATTTAATTTTGGATTTAATATTTGTTACAAACGCTAAGGAATTTATGAAAGCTTTGTTAAAGGTGCTTTGGCCTTCATTAAAAAGACTATTTTCTTTACTATCTATAGTAAATATTGGTATAACATGTTTTTCAATTTTTTCTTCTTGATATAAAGTGTTAATGTTGATTGAAGAAGGTGTGTTTTTCAATTGAGTTGATGCTTTTTCTCCAAGATTATTGTAATTAATAAAATTAAAAAATTTAATTTTTTTTCGAATCATTCCAACATTTGCAGAAACCTTAATTCTATCTTTGTTACCAATTCCTGTATTTAAGTTTCCAAACCAAATATTTTTATATTTTTCTTTCAAAACTAGATTTAAAGCTACTTTTTCAGACTCTCTTACTTTAGCTAAAATGGGGTTGTCTTCATAGTTATCAATTATTTGAACAGACTCAAGAACTATAGCATCAAGGTTTTTTGAAAGAACCTTATAGTTGCTATTAAACATATCTTCTTCTTCAATTAATAATTTATCGATGAATTTCCCATGTGCTTTTATAGTACCATCTTTCAAAACTTCAATACCAGGTAAGTCTTTTAAAATGTCTTCTACAGTTTGCTCTGTACCATTAGTAAAAGCTTTTACTCTAACAGTTGTAATATTACCATTGGAAGAAATTTTTTCAGTAGATTTTAAAACTACTTCGTCTAATTGCTCCAAGTGTTCTTCCAAATTAAAAGAAGCTATAATTTTTTTTTGATTTGGAAATAGTCGTATTGTATCTACGGTTTTACGAAAACCAAGACTATTTGCTGATATTAATAAATAAGAATGAGAACTGGCGTCTAAATTAACAATATAAGTACCATCGGTTTTGGTATAGGTATATGCTAAAATGTCATTTTTTGAACTATAAACAATTATGTTTGCTTCAATAGGTAAATCAGATGCATCTTTTACGTATCCAGTAATTTGAGTTTGTGCAGTTGCAAATAAAAAGGTAAAAAAAACAAAAAAAAGCTGAGTTGTTATTACTCGTAAATAACTCATTTAAAAAGATTCTATATATATATCACTAAAAACACGTTTTTTTGGTTTTTTCATTCCATATTTTTCAGCATTAATAATGTTATTATTATGAGCCCTTTCTATACTTGTGCGAAGCATTTTTTCAAAATCTTTTATAGTTTGCCAACCATTAGAATCCGATTTTAATCTTTTTAATTGTGAAATAATTTCTTTGTTTTTTGAAGGGTATTCTAGACTTTTAAAATATAAATACATTTCTTTTCTTTCATCATAAGCCTCTAAAATCAATCCTGGTAAACCTTGTAATTTCCATGGGCCATATGGTACAGGTATTTCTAGAATATACCACGCAGTATAATTTCTGCCTCTAAAACCCCCAGTAGCTTTATGCGCTGTAAAACCACCTATTTTTTTTGTTTCATTTTCTAACTTCCAATTGATTAGTGGGCGTTTTTCTGCAATATAAATATTACCTTTAAACCTTTGATTCCACCACAAACTATCTTTTATTCTGTTATAAAATACTTGCTTTCCATAACGATAAGTTCTTGATCCACCAACATGAATAGCAGTAGGTTCATTATTTTCAGAAAAAAGAGACTTATCCTTTATCTCATTTTCCAAAGAATCCTTTGCTGTGACATAATAAGATTTGTCATTATTAAATAAAAGGTAAGCATTTAAATCTGGACCAGCAGCACTTCTCATGCCTGGACTTTCAATGTGTCCATAATAAACAATACCCTTTTCTTGACTTGATGAATTTAAATTGTTAAAAATTAAAATTAATAAAAAAACGATATATTTCATTGCTTTTATTTTTGTTATTAGATAATACAACATATTTATTTAAAACATGTTGTATTATCTTGAGAAATTTAGTTAATCACACATGGCTTGAGCCATTTCAATGATATCTTCCATTGTAAAACCACCGCCACCATATATATCTCCAGCATATACTCCATCACAATAAATAGGTATCAAATAGGGTTCTGTAACTTCTACCTTTTCCAAAGAATTATTTATTGCAAAAGAACTAAAAGAGAAGATTGCAATTACTGCAATTACAAAAGTTTTCATAATTTTATTCATAATTTCTAAAATTTTAAAACCCCAATAAAGAATTGTTTTT
>CAZLXG010000023.1:26174-32958 GCA_964563585.1 uncultured Flavobacteriaceae bacterium
GTTAATAAAAAATTAGCCGAATTTTAAGCCGAAATAAAATCAAAATAATAAAAGCCATACTGTTTTAATTTACTGATTAATTAAGTTTAAAGGGAGAGTAAAAATAATCAGCGCTGATTTGTTGCAACATGTTGCCTAAAACCTCAATCTAATCGGCTTTGAGTTAGATTTTAATTTTAGACATCTCAAACGTAAAAAAAAAATGATGTTACACAAGTGTTTTTGTAGTATTTTTCATGTTTTATTAAAAAATGAAAAAATCAGGTGTGGGTTTCCCGTAATTAACTAAAATTTTGAAGACTATTTTGTTTAAAAAAATTATTTATTCCGAAGTATTAGGCTTTTTATCTACATCATCACTTTCTGGAATAATATTTATAGCTGGTTTCCTTAAAACTTCTTTATTTGCAATACTGCGTTCTAAAGACAATAATAATGAAGGCAATAATAATAAGTTTGATAACATGGCAAATAATAGTGTAACTGAAACCAAAGCACCTAATGCTACTGTGCCGCCAAAACTAGAGATTATAAATACTGAGAAACCAAAGAATAAAACTATGGATGTATAAAACATACTTACTCCAGTTTCTCGTAACGCTTCGTAAATAGATTTTTTAATTTTCCAATTATTGGCTTGTAATGCTTGCCTATATTTTGCTAAGAAATGTATGGTATCATCTACAGAAATACCAAAAGCAATACTAAACACCAAAATGGTAGATGGCTTTATTGGTATGCCTAAATAGCCCATTAATCCTGCTGTAATTAATAATGGCAGTAGATTTGGGATTAATGATACTATAATCATTTTAAAAGACCGAAACATATATGCCATAAATAGTGATATAAGAAAAATGGCTAATGTTAGTGATATGGCTAAATTTTTAACTAAATATTTAGTGCCTTTTTGAAACAATAGAGCTTTCCCAGTAATATTAACATTGTAATTTTTTTCAGGAAAAATTTTATTAATTTTATTTAGAAGATTCTCTTCAATGCGCTCCATTTTATCGGTTCCCACATCTTTCATAAAGGTTGTAATACGTGCGTATTGACCTGTGCTATCCACAAAATTTTTAAGTAAATCTACATTTGAAGATGAGTTTTTTGCGTAAGAAAGTATAAAGCTATTTTCTTGACTAGATGGTAGTTGGTAGTATTTAGGGTTGCCATTATAATAAGCTTGCTTGCTATATTTCACTAAACTTACAACCGAAATTGGTCTAGAAAGTTCGGGAATTTCAATAATTAAATCTTCAAGTTCATTCATACGCTTTAACGTACTCAATTTCATAACACCTTTTTTGCGTTTGGTGTCTATCATTATTTCTAAAGGCATAATGCCATTAAATTCTTCTTCAAAAAAACGAATATCATTAACAAATTCGGACTCTTGAGGCATATCATCAATCAAACTTCCAGAAATATTAATGAGATAAATTCCAATAATACTTGCTATTAATAAAACGAGCGATGTTGTATAAATGGTAATTCGTTTTCTCCTCACCATGTCTTCCATCCAATTTACAAAACCACCAATCCAACGTTTATTTAAATGTTCTAAATGTCTGTCTTTTGGGTAAGGTAAAAATGAATACGCTATAGGAATTATAAGAATACATAAAATGAAAATAGCAATAATACTTAACGATGCAACAACACCAAATTCTATTAAAAGTGCACTATCCGTAAGCATAAATGTTGCAAAACCAGATGCAGTTGTAACGTTGGTCATTAATGTTGCATTACCGATTTTGGTAATAACACGTTGTAACGATTTTATTTTATTACCATGTAATTTTACTTCGTGTTGATATTTATTAATTAAGAAAATACAGTTTGGTATTCCTATTACAATAATTAATGGTGGAATTAATGCTGTTAAAACCGTTATTTCATATTTAAGTAATCCAAGAATACCAAGCGTCCACATAACGCCAATACAAACCACAACAATAGAAATAAAAGTGGCTCTAAACGACCTAAAAAAGAAAAAGAAAATTATAGAAGTTACAAACAATGCACCAATTACAAACCAACCTATTTCGTCTATAATAATTTTTGAATTCAGCGTTCTGATGTATGGCATTCCAGAAACTCTTACGTTAAGATTGGTTTCTTTTTCAAAAGTTTTAATTTTATCAATAAGTATGTTTAAAACAAAATCTTTTCTAACAGATGTGTTTACTATATCTTTTTTTAGATAAATTGCTGTACGAATAGTTTTTGTCTCCTTGTTAAATAAGAAATTATCATAAAAAGGATATTTATTAAAAAGCTCGTTTTGAAGTGTTTCTATTTGCGCAATAGAAGTCACAGAATCTTTTATGAAAGGTTTTAAATCAAACTTTTCGTCTTTAGTATTTTTTACTAATTTTTGAAGATCTTTTATAGAAACAACTGTTTCTACTTCATCATAAACCTTAAAACTGTCTGATAATTTATTCCACGCATTAAGTTTTTCAATGGTAAACAATGTAGAATCTTTAACACCAAGTATTATTAAAGTGCCTTCTTCACCAAAAATATTTAAAAATTTATTATAAGTAATATTTACTTCATGGTCGTCTGGTAATAAATTGGCCTCAGTATTAGAAAATCGCATATTATCCCACTTGGTACTAAAAAATATAGTGGTTAATAATATACCAATAAGAATGATAATTTTATTACGTAAAATTAATCTTGCAGTAACGTCCCAAAAATCATTTGTAAAAAGTTTAAACATGCCTTTTGTTAAAGATGCGCAAAGGTAGAAAAAACAATGTATTACTGGCTTTAATTAGGCTATAATGTTACGTTAAATGTGAATTTTAGAGCCATATTATCTCCAATTTTTGGTAAGTGGTACGCGCCATACCTATATGTGAAACTTAAACCGAAACCAAACAGTAATTTATTAAGTTCTAAACCCGATTCTGTATAGCCTTTTCTTAAAGAGCCAAACGTTATGTTTTGATGTCTTTCTGCATTTTCAATATTACCAACTGCATAACGCGTAATTAATACTAATTGAGGATTGAACCGTTTTGATATATTGAAGGATTTAAAAGCATGTTTTGCTTGTAACGTCATGAATTTATCTGAGAAAAATTCGTTGAAAAACATGGTTTCAAAACTATTTAAACCAGCAACCGAAAATCGTTGCATAATAGTTTCTTTATTAATATTATTAGGGTATGCGTGGTACAAATGGGTTAGTGGTGTACTGCCATTTGATACTCCAGAAACTAAAGTGAATTTAGTATGCCTTTCATTTTCTTTTCCTATTTGATGAATAACCCTGAAGTCTAATTTTGAGAAATTGAAAGTGCTTTTAAAAATATTTTTAAAACTCTTAGTGTATTGAAGCGTGAATTTTGGATAGCCATTTTTTGTTTCTTTTAAGCCGTTTTCTGAATCTTCAAAAACACTAAACGGACTCCATTGTAAAGCTAGTTGTGCGGTACTTATTTTGAAATTATGTAATACATTATTATTTAAAATATAGCCATATTCATAAGTTGGGTTTATTTTACTAGTAGAAAATTGAGTTTCGGATAATAGCTTTGGACTAAATTGATGCTCTAATGAAATTGACTTTGTTATATGTTTATGAAACAAATCAATGTTTAGCAAACGAGGTTCAAAAAATTGAAAAAAGCGTTTGTCTGTTAAAAATTTTGTACTTCCTGTTTCTTGTAAATCGTCTGTATATGAAAAATTTAACCAAGTGTTTGTTTTTTGTGCGACTCTAAATCCTGCACCAAGACTATATTTAAATTTAGCATCTCTAAATCCGTAAACTGTATAACCAGTAACCCTGTATTTTTTAGAAAAAGCATCATTAGTAATGCCGCCAAGCCCAGTTCTTATGGCCTCGTATTGGTTGTACTTTATTAAATATCTTAAATCGAAGTTGAAATATTTAGTAGGTAAATACCCATTGCCTAAGTGTTTTACAAATTCCTTTTTGTTAATAGAATCTTGTTTTGGTTCAACGTCATTTTCAGTAATCGATTGAGATTGTGCAGGCACAGAAAAAATAAGGAGCACAAAAATAAAATAACATTTTAACATGTGTAAAACAAAAGCTAAGAGTTATAAAAAAAGCGACATTTTAGCCGCTTCTCAAATTATACAGTCATGATTTCTTTTTCTTTTATATCAAATACATCATCAATTCTTTTAACGTACTTGTCTGTCATTTGTTGTATATCTATTTCTGCATTTTTTTGTAAATCTTCAGAAACATCTTCTAATTTTTTAATGTCACTATTACCGTCTTTTCTAGCATTTCTAATGCCAACTTTTGCATCTTCAGTTTCAGATTTTGCTTGTTTAGCTAATTCAATACGGCGCTCTTCTGTTAAAGCAGGTACATTAATAATAATGGTTTCACCATTATTCATTGGGTTAAAACCAAGATTTGCATAAGCAATACCGCGTTCAATTTCTTGAAGCATACTTTTTTCCCATGGTTGAACAGTTATCGTTCTACCATCTGGTGTGTTAACATTTGCTACTTGACTTAACGGTGTTTGCGAACCATAATAATCTACCATAACGCTACCTAGCATTGCTGGACTTGCTTTTCCTGCTCTAATGTTTACTAATTGTTTTTCTAGATGCTTTAAAGCATTATCCATAGCTTCTTTAGTGCTATCTAGTATAAATTGAATGTCTTCGTTCATTATTAAATGGTTTAATTATTTAAGCATATTCAAAAAATAAGCCAAACAGTAATTATAAGTTAACTTTTGTTCCAATTTTCTCTCCTGAAACAACTTTTAATAGGTTACCTTTTTTATTCATGTCAAATACTATAATTGGTAATTTGTTTTCCTGACTTAGTGTAAATGCTGTAGTATCCATAACTTTTAAGCCTTTACGTAATACATCTTCAAAAGAAATATTATCGAATTTTACTGCCTTACTATCTTTTTCTGGGTCGGCAGTATAAATGCCATCGACACGAGTTCCTTTCAAAATCACATCAGCTTCAATCTCAATAGCACGAAGTACAGCAGCGGAATCCGTAGTGAAGTAAGGGTTTCCTGTTCCTCCACCAAAAATTACTACACGTCCTTTTTCTAAATGCCTCATAGCTTTTCTTCGTATAAAAGGTTCAGCAACTTGATTTATATGTACGGCAGATTGTAATCGTGTTGGTACGCCAGCATTTTCTAATGCGCTTTGTAATGCTAGTCCATTAATAACGGTTGCTAACATGCCCATATGGTCACCTTGAACTCTATCCATACCGTTACTTGCTCCGGCAACACCTCTAAAAATATTTCCACCTCCAATAACTATAGCAAGTTCAATACCTTTGCTAGTAATTTCTTTTATGTCTTTTGCATATTCTGCTAAACGTTCTGGATCAATACCATATTGGCGCGTTCCCATTAATGCTTCGCCAGATAATTTTAATAGGATTCTTTTGTATTTCATTAGTTAAGTTATGATGATTTAAAAGATTCTTGCTTTCGCAGGAATTATGAGTTTAGCAAATATAATGATTATTGTAATTTACAAAAGTAGAATTTGGATATAAAAAAAAGCTTCTCGTTTTTTGAGAAGCTTTTTAATTTATAAAGTAATATAGATTTTATCCTAAAGACACACGTTTAAATGCTGTTATAGCAACATCTCCGTATGATGCAACATATTTTGCAACATCTAATTTTTCATCTTTAATAAATTTTTGATCTAATAAACATTGCTCTTGGTCTAATGTTGTATTATCAGAAATGTAACGCTCCATTTTACCAGGTAATATTCTATCCCAAATTTGTTCTGGTTTACCTTCAGCTTTAAGTTCTGCTTTTGCAGCTTCTTCGGCTTTAGCTAAAACATCATCAGTTAATTGAGCCATAGAAATATATTCTGGAACATTTTTAAGTGTTTTACCTAAACGACCTAATTCAATATTATCTTTTTCAATAACTGCAATTCTTGCTTCTGTTTCTGATGCTACAAATGCAGGGTCAAAATCTTTGTACGATAACGTTGTCGCTCCCATTGATGCAACTTGCATTGCAATATCTTTAGTTAATACATCAGCATTATCTATTTTAGAAGATAATCCTACTAAGGCAGCAATTTTATTAATATGAACATAAGTACCAATATAAGCTGCTTCTAATTTTTCAAAAGTATTGATTTCTAATTTTTCACCAATAACTCCAGTTTGCTCAATTAATTTTTCAGCAACAGTCATGCCTTCAAAATCAGCAGCTAAAAATTCTTCTTTAGTATTATGATTTAAAGCAATGTCTGCTAATTGGTTTGCTAACGCAACAAAGTTTTCGTTTTTACCAACAAAATCAGTTTCACAACCTAATACAATTGCAACACCAACAGTGTTGTCTGCATTAATTTTTGAAATTGCTGCGCCTTCAGAAGAATCGCGATCAGCTCTTTTTGCAGCAACTTTTTGTCCTTTTTTACGTAAAACTTCAATGGCTTTATCGAAGTTACCTTCAGCTTCAACTAATGCATTTTTACAATCCATCATTCCTGCTCCAGTAGCTTGTCTTAATTTATTTACTTCGGCGGCTGTTATTTTTACCATAGCTTCCATATGTTTTTTAAAATTTAAAAAAGCCGTTTAATTATTTCAATTAGAAAGAATTAAACGACCTTAAAAATGTTTTATTAATGTTATTTATTCTTCTTCTTCAGTAGCTACAGCTTTTTTAGCTGGTGCAGCTTTAGCTTTTGGCGTAGCTTTTTCAACTACAGCCTCAGTTTTTGTTTCAACTTCAACTTCTGCTTTTGTTTTAGCTTTTTCTGCTTT
>CAZLXG010000024.1:0-17172 GCA_964563585.1 uncultured Flavobacteriaceae bacterium
CGTTTTCAACTTTAAAACGTTTTTAAATGTTGTTTAGTAATTGTAAATTTGAGAAGTAAATATTAATGTAAATGAAATTAGTTCTGTCACCAGCAAAATCTTTAGATTTTGAAACACAATTACCAACAAGTCAATACACAAAAGCTCGATTTTTAAAAGAATCTGAGCGCTTAAATAAACTTTTAAAAAAGCAGTCAGCTAAAAGTTTATCAAAACTCATGAAGATTTCAGATAATTTAGGGCAGTTAAATTATCAACGTAACCAAGATTGGAGTTTACCATTTACAACCGAAAATTCTAGACCAGCAGTTTATGCTTTTAGTGGCGATGTATATAAAGGTCTTGATTCATATACCATTTCAGAAGAAAAAATAGAAATTTTACAAAATACAGTTCGTATTCTTTCAGGATTATATGGTTTATTAAAACCAACCGATTTAATGCAACCATATCGTTTAGAAATGGGAACAAAATTTCCCGTAAGTAAAAATAAAAACCTATACGAGTTTTGGCGAAAAATAATCACACAATCTTTAAATGATGAGTTGGAAGATGATGAGTTATTTTTAAATTTAGCCAGTAACGAGTATTTCAAAGCTATTGATGTTAAAACCTTAAAAGTGCCTGTAATTACTGCCAATTTTAAAGATTTTAAAAACGGAGAATATAAAATGATTTCATTTTATGCAAAAGCAGCTCGCGGTATGATGGCGCGTTATATTGTTGATACAAACGCTAAAACTATCGATGATTTAAAAGGTTTTAATTACAAAGGTTATAATTTTAGCGAACCTATGTCAACCAAAACAGAACTAGTTTTCATAAGATAAATTATAACCGTCTTTCAAAGAAGTTTCGATTATTATCGAATAAACGAAGGAATCTTTTAAATTGCAACAAAAATTAAACAGATTACTTAGTTCCTCGCAATGACGATATAAAAATAAAATATAAGCAATAATCAAAATTTATGCAATATTATATAATAATAGCACTTCAAGTGTATTGTTTTTATCATTTATATAAAAATAGAAACTCATATTATTGGGTGTTTTTAATTCTATTTGTTCCGCTTATTGGTAGTGCAATTTACCTTATAACACAAGTGTATAATAAACGTGATGTAGAGAAGACACAAGACAACCTCGTATCAATAATTAATCCTTCAAAAAAAATAAAAGATTTAGAAAAGCAACTTCAATTTTCAGAATCGTACCAGAATAGATTGAATTTAGCCAATGCGTATTTAGAAATTGAAGATTACAATAATGCTATTCAGAATTATTTAGAAGTTTTAGACGATACTTCACAAAACGATTTTTATGTAGTTACAAAATTAGTAGAAACTTATTATAAAAATGAAGATTTTGAAAATGTAGTTTTTTATGCTGAAAAAATTAAGAATCAAACAGAATTTAAAAAATCAAGAACGCAGTTTGTATACGGATTAGCACAAGAAAAATTAGGTAACTTTGAAGAAGCTGAAACTAATTTAAAACAAATAGATGTGCGTTATTCGTTTTATAATGAACGATTAATGTTTGCCGAGTTTTTATTAAGTAGAGACAAAAAAGAGGAAGCAAAAGAAATATTAGAAGATATTTCTACAGAGTCGCAACACATGACAAAGCCAAATAAAAGACTTTTTAGAGCCACTATTCAAGAGGTCGAAAAATTATTATTGGATTTGTAATGTTCTTTCATAAGCATCCATACCAACCATTTATTCAAGCAAACACAACAAAATTAATTGTTGGCACGTTGCCGCCGCCACGTTTTTCAATAGGCGAACTTTTAGAGAAAGATGTTAATTTCTGTTATGGTAGTTATTACAATTCGCTGTGGTTATTTATTGATAAAATTCATGGTTTAAATTTGCGATACGATAATTCGGAAGAAGCTATTGAAGAACGTAAACAGTTTTTAATAGAACAAAAAATTGGTGTTTGTGATATTGTTGAAAGTGCAGAACGCGAAAAGATTGATGCTTCCGATTTAGGAATGAAAAACATTAAACTTCGTGATATTATTGGTTATTTAAACCAATATCCAAACATCGATACCTTATTGTTTACAGGCGGAAATAGTAAAAATGGACCAGAATATTTTTTCAGAAAACATATTAAAGAACATAACATAAAGTTTGAGCTACTTGTAAATGAAGTACCAAGAATTCATCAGTTTGTCATTTCAAGCGAGGCGAAGGAATCTGCCAATAAAAGAACCATAAAAACAGTGTCATTAACTTCGGGTTCTGGAGCTGCAAATATTTCAATAAGCAGATTGCCTTTATACAAACAATTAAAAGCTAAAAATCCTGAATTCAATACGTTTGATTTTAGGGTGATGCAGTATCGGGAATTTTTCTAGAAAATAGTTATTTAAAAAAATGTCATAATTTAGACCTTCAAACAATTCATTATGAAACAATTTATTAGTCTTCTGCTATTATTTATCTTAACGACAAGTTATGAAGCACAAAAAATGTTTATAGATGTTGAGTTTGCGCAAATAGATAACACCAAACAGTTTTTAGATAAAATATTTAAACAATAATTAATGAAGAAGTTGAAATTTCCATCGGCGCAAACGGTATTATTAATTATTGCTGCTATTATTGCCTTACTAACTTGGGTTATTCCTTCGGGGAAGTTTGATACGTTAGCTTATAATAAAGAAGTCAATAATTTTACTATAATGAGTCAAGGTGAATCAACTGTAATAGAAGCTTCACAAGCATCGTTAAATCAACTTCAAATTAAAATTCCTTTAGAAAAATTTACCAATGGTGATATTTGGAAACCTATTAGTATTCCTAACACTTATAAAGAAGTAAAAGCAAATTCGCAAGGTGTAAAAGAGTTTATAGAATCACCAATTAAAGGTATTATTGAAGCGGCAGATATTATTATTTTAGTGCTTTTTATTGGTGGACTTATTGGTATTGTAAATAGAACTGGTGCTTTTGAAGGTGGCATTTCTTGGTTGTCTAAAGCTCTTGAAGGAAGAGAATTTCTATTAATTATTATTGTCACTTTTTTGGTAGCAATTGGAGGAACAACATTTGGACTTGCTGAAGAAACTATCGCGTTTTATCCCATACTTATTCCTGTGTTTATTGCTGCAAAATATGATGCTATTGTTGGGCTAGCATCCATTTATATTGGATCTTCTATTGGTACAATGGCATCAACTGTAAACCCTTTTAGTGTTATTATTGCTTCGGATGCAGCAGGAATTAATTGGACAACAGGACTTTATGGAAGATTGTTAATGCTAGTAATTTCTACTACTATTTGTATTATTTATATTATTCGATATGCTCAAAAAGTGAAAAACGATCCTTCAAAATCTATAATTTATAGTCAAAAAGAAGAAATTGAAAGTATGTTTTCTATGTTGAAAACTAATTCATCTCAAAAATTAACAACCAAATTAAAGTTAGTTTTATTAGTGTTTTTGTTGTGTTTTGTAGTTATGATTTATGGTGTTTCCATAAAAGGTTGGTGGTTTTTAGAAATGACAACCACGTTTTTTGTTGGTGCTATTTTAATTGGAATTATTGCAAGAATGAATGAATCTGAGTTTGTAGACCAATTTGTAAAAGGCGCAATGGATTTATTAGGTGTTGCCTTTATAATTGGTATTGCAAGAGGTGTAACTATTTTAATGAATGATGGCTTAATAAGTGATACGCTACTTTATTATTCTAGTAACTTAACAAACGGTATGAATAAAGGTTTGTTTGCAAATACTATGACATTTATTTATGCTTGTTTATCATTTTTTATTCCATCTTCTTCAGGTATGGCAGTATTAACAATGCCAATAATGTCACCACTTGCCGATGGTGTTGGTGTTGGTAGAGAAGTGGTTGTAAATGCATATCAATACGGAATGGGATTGTTTAATTTTATAAACCCAACAGGATTAATTTTAGCATCATTAGCTATAGTAAAAGTTGGTTTTAACAAGTGGTTAAAATTTGTAATGCCGTTAGTAATAATACTCACTATTGTTACTATTGTGTTTATGACGATTTCGGTGTATATATAGATATTGAATTTTAAATAAACCTACCGAGTAAATTAGGCTTACCTTTGCACTCAATAAAAGAATGACACTAAAAATTAGAGGGTCATTTTAAATGCCAATTATTGGCCCAAATCATTTTTATGTCATTTAATTCATTAGGTTTATCTGATGCTTTATTAAAAGCAGTCAGCAAACAAGGCTATACAACGCCATCTCCAATACAACAAAAAGCAATTCCTTTAATTTTAGAAGGTAAAGATGTATTAGCATCTGCACAAACAGGAACAGGTAAAACAGCAGGTTTTACATTACCACTACTACATTTGCTTTCTGAAAATCCAAAACAAAAATTCAGCCCCATTCGTGCATTAATTTTAACGCCAACACGAGAGTTAGCTGCACAAGTACATAACAATGTAAAGCAGTATAGCGAGTTTTTAGGAATAAGAAGTGCTGTTATTTTTGGAGGTGTTAATCAGAAACCACAAGTTGCAACAATTAGAAATGGTGTAGATGTTTTAATTGCAACTCCAGGACGTTTATTAGATTTACAAAATCAAGGCTTATTGTCATTAAAACGTATAGAGATTTTTGTTTTAGATGAAGCCGATAGAATGTTGGATATGGGTTTTTTACGTGATATTGAGCGCGTAATAAACATGATGCCTGCAAAACGACAAAATTTGATGTTTTCGGCTACGTTTTCAAAAGACATTAGGAAATTAGCTCAAGGAATTTTGCATCATCCAGTATCGGTTGAAGTAGCAAGAGAGAACTCAACGGTTGATGCAATAAGTCAAAAAGTATATCGTGTTGCAAAAGGATTAAAAGCAGGCTTAATAATTAAGTTAATTTCTGATGGTAATTGGAAACAAGTTTTAGTATTTACCAGAACAAAACATGGTGCGAATAATTTGTGCAAAAAAATGGTGAGTGCAGGAATTTCTGCTGCAGCAATTCATGGTAATAAAAGTCAAGGTGCGCGTACAAAAGCATTAGCAGGTTTTAAAAACGGGCGCGTTCGTGTGTTAGTTGCTACAGACATTGCTGCTCGTGGATTAGATATTCCATTATTACCTCATGTTATAAATTTTGAATTGCCCAACATTTCTGAAGATTATGTACACAGAATTGGTAGAACAGGTAGAGCAGGAGCAAGTGGAGAAGCACTTTCGTTAGTAAGTGCAGATGAAACGACATATTTACGAGATATTGAAAAATTAGTAGGATTAAAAATACCTGTTGAAATTGTTGAAGGTTTTGAGCCAGATCCAAATGCATCAACAGCTCCAATAAAACAAGGTCAAGGCGGGAGAAATAGAAGAAATAATAATTCTAGAAATTCGAATGCATCAAGAAATAATTCTAATAAAGGTAATTCTTCAAGACGACCAAGTCGTAACAGTAATAGACGTTAAAACAATAATATAAATTAATATTGAATGTCATTGCGAATCGTTTTTACGATGTGGTAATCTTTTGAATTTAGATATTAAGTATGACAAAAGAATTAAAAGATAAAATAATTGAAGTTTGTAATAAAAAAATTCAGCAAAAAGGCACAAATGTAGGCTTGTCTTTTTATGCATTTTTTGCTAACAAAAATGATAATCCAGAACTATTGATAGAAGCTGCAATATGGTGGATAAAAACACATCAACTTAATCATTTTGAAAAAGCAGTGAAAATTAAAAAGTTAGTAAGTTAGTATTATGTCACCTCGAGCGCAGTCGAGAGGTCATTAAATAAAAAAGCACTTAAAAGGTCTCGACTGCGCTCGACCAGACAAAACGATGTCGCAAATCAATAACCCACTTCATGGTGTTAAATTAGAACAAATTGTAACTGAATTGGAAGCGCATTATGGTTGGGAATATTTAGGTTATAACATTAATGTTCGTTGTTTTACTCACAATCCATCAGTAAAATCGAGTTTAAAATTTTTACGCAGAACACCTTGGGCAAGGACTAAAGTTGAGACTATGTATTTACAAATGTTGAAGAATAAAAATCAATGATTTTTTTGAGGTTCGTTTTTTTTTTTTTTGATAAAGTCAAGTTTGAATTACTGTATGTGTTTTAATCCTTCATAAATTGTAATGCCTACAGCATTTGCAAGGTTTAAACTTCTAATATGTTCGCTATATAATGGGATTTTATAAAGTAAATTTGGGTGTTTTTCTAAAATAGATTTTGGTAGTCCAACAGATTCTTTTCCGAAGACTAAAAACATATTGTCTTCAAATGGAATGTCCCAATGATTTTTTGTGCCATGACTGGATAAAAACACCATATTTTCATTTGAATTCTTATTGAAAAACTCTTCAACATTTTCATAAATAATCACATCTAAATGTTTCCAATAATCTAATCCAGCACGTTTTAATCTAGAGTCATTAATTTCAAAACTAAATGGTTTTACTAAATGTAATTTTGAACCTGAACCTAGCGTTAAACGACCAATATTTCCAGTATTGTTTGGTATTTCGGGTTCTATAAGTACAATGTTTAATGGCATATGTTAGTGTTTCTATTTTTTAGTAAAACTACAAAAAGTAAAATATTGAATGGTGTTAAAAGGTGTTTTGTGTTTAATAGTTTTGCAGTTTAGTTTTTTAAAGGCATGCTTGAATTTGTCAATCAAAGTTGTTTTAGAATATTGTTTTATTTCTATTCCACTACACTTTTGGGGCCCCTTCCATCGAAAATGTTCCAATAATTAAATAGCCATTTTGAGTAATACTATTTTGTGTAGAATTAACGTAATTATTTATTTCAGTTTCTTTAGTTAAAAAGTGAAATGCCGCTCTATCATGCCAAAGGTCATAGTTTTCAGTTGGATTAAAATTTGATGCATCGGCAACAATCCATTTTACGTTTTCATTTTGTTTTTGTAGACGTTGTTTTGCTCTTTCAATTGCTTTTTTAGAAATATCTAAAACAGTAATGTTCGTGTAGCCTAAATCTAATAAATTATCAACTAAAAAACTGTCACCTCCACCAATATCAATGATATTTGATGATTTTGGTAAATTTAATTCTTTAATGAATTGTAATGAAGTTTCAGGTTTTGGTTGATACCAACTTACGTCATTTATTGCTTTTGTATTATAAATGTTTTCCCAATGTTTTTTTCTGTTTAAATTATTCATTAGCTAATAATTTGTTTTACAAATACATCAATTTTATTGACACCATTATTGGTGACATGTTTTACAAATGCAGAACCAATAATAGCTCCTTTTGCATATTGCGTTGCTTGTGTAAACGTTTCGTTATTACTAATGCCAAAACCTATAATTTGCGGGCTTTTAAGATTCATGCTATCAATACGTTTAAAGTAGTTAGTTTGTTCGTCGCCAAAACTTGATTGACTTCCCGTAACACTTGCGCTACTTACCATGTAAATAAATCCGTTTGAAATTGAATCGATAAAGTTAATGCGTTCAATACTTGTTTGTGGTGTTATTAAAAACACGTTTATTAGTCCGTGTTTTTCAAAAATAGCTTTGTATTTTTCATGATATACATCAACTGGTAAATCGGGAATAATTAAACCGTCAATTCCAATCTGTTGACATTTTTGACAGAAAGCTTTAACGCCATATTGAAATATGGGGTTAAAATATCCCATTATGATTAATGGAATAGTTATCGTTTTACGAATGTCTTTAATTTGATCAAAAAGTACTTCGGAAGTCATCCCGTTTTTTAAAGCTTGTGTTGAACTTGCTTGAATGGTTGGTCCATCGGCAAGTGGGTCGCTAAATGGCAATCCAATTTCAATCATGTCGACACCATTTTTTTCTAAATTTTGAATGATAGTAACGGTATCATCAATACTTGGATATCCTGCTGTAAAGTAGATAGATAGTAATTTTTTATTTTCTTGTAATTTTTGATTTATTCTATTCATTGAAAACGTTTTTTGCGTTAGGGATTGTAGCGGCATCCTTTTTTGCCATTAAAGGCAAAAAAGATATAGCGGAAAGCCCGACCCTTGTGGTAACGCCCATAATTTATATTTTGAAATAATCGATATAATTTTCTAAATCTTTATCGCCACGACCTGATAAACTTACAACAATAATGTCGTTTGGTTTAAAAGTTCTTTGCTCGAAAATTGCAAGTGCATGCGAACTTTCGATTGCGGGAATAATACCTTCTAGCTTGCATAATTCCAAACCAGCTGTCATTGCTTCATCGTCTGTAATAGCCATGAATTCTGCACGACCTGTTTTGCTTAAATGTGCATGCATTGGACCAACTCCTGGATAATCTAATCCTGCCGAAATGGAATAAGGTTCGGTAATTTGTCCGTCGTTAGTTTGCATTAACATGGTTTTGCAACCGTGGATAATGCCTACTTTTCCTAAAACTGAAGTTGCAGCACTTTTACCAGAATCAACACCTAAACCAGCAGCTTCAACCGCAATAAGTTTAACATTTTCTTCATGTAAAAAATGATAATAGGTTCCTGCGGCATTACTTCCGCCACCTATACAAGCCACCACGTAATCAGGGTTTTCGCGACCTTCATGTTCTTTTAATTGCCATTTTATTTCTTCTGAAATGATAGACTGAAACTTGGTTACCATATCTGGATATGGATGTGGTCCAATGGCTGAACCGATAATATAATGTGTGTCGACAGGATTGTTAATCCAATCGCGAATCGCTTCATTTGTAGCGTCTTTTAAAGTGCGACTTCCTGATAAAGCTGGTACAACCGTTGCGCCTAACATTTTCATCCTAGCAACGTTAGGTGCTTGACGAGCAATATCTATTTCGCCCATATATACGATGCATTCTAATCCCATTAAAGCACAAACCGTTGCTGTGGCAACACCGTGTTGTCCTGCACCAGTTTCGGCAATAATACGATGCTTACCTAAACGTTTTGCCATTAGTATTTGACCAATAGTGTTGTTTATTTTATGCGCACCTGTATGGTTTAAATCTTCACGTTTTAAGTAAATTTTTGTGTTGTATTTTTCTGAAAGACGTTTAGCAAAATAGAGTGGAGAAGGACGACCAACATAATTTTTTAAAAGTTGATTGAATTCTTTTTGAAATTCAGGTTCTGCCATTACCTTTAAATAGTTTTTGCGTAACTCTTCTACATTTGGATACAGCATTTCTGGTATAAATGCACCACCAAATTCTCCGTAATAGCCTTTTTTGTTTACGTTATAATTCATGATTTTATAAATCAGATTGTTTTTTAAATTCTTTTAATATTGAAATATTTTTTAATCCAGGTTCTATTTCAAATTTGCTGTTTACATCTATGGCGTAGCAATATTTTGAAGCTTCACTTTTTTGAAATGCTTTTATGTTTTCTATTTCATTTATACCAATGCCGCCACTTAAAAAATATGGTTTAGTTGATGAGTAATTGTTTAGTACATTCCAATTGAAAGTATATCCATTTCCTCCTGGAAATTTGCCTTTGGTATCAAATAAATAGTAATCGCAAACATCTTCATAAGATTTTAATACATCAAAATTGAATTCGTTTTTTATGGAAAACACTTTTATTATCTCGATATAATTGTCGTTGTTAGACTTTTTTTCAAAGTCGTGGCAATCTGTTTCATTTGAAGAGATTACTTCGTTGCTCTGCTTTTCGTAATGACGTTTCAAAGCTTCACAAAATTCTGAATTTTCTTCTCCGTGTAATTGAACTGCTTGTAAATTGTGTGTTTCAATTTTATTGATAACATCATCTATATCTGCATTAACAAAAACACCAACTTTTTTTATTGATTTGGGTAGTTGTGGAATTATTGAATCAAAATTTCTTGCGGATTTTTCATAGAAAATAAAGCCCAAATAATCAGGTTGCAAGTCTGCAACTTGAGTTATATTTTCTTGATATTTCATTCCGCAAATTTTCAGCTTCATGATTCTAATGCTTTTATAAATTCTGTTGCACTTTCTCCTGGATTATCAGTTTTCATAAAGTTTTCGCCTATTAAAAATCCTTTATAACCATAAGGTTGTAATTCTTTTATAGCTTCAATATTACTAATGCCGCTTTCTGATACTTTTACAAAATTATCTGGAATAAGTTGACTCAATGCCTTACTGGTTTCTAAACTAACGTCGAAGGTTTTTAAGTTTCTATTATTAACACCTAACATATCAAGGCTTGGCATGATAGATTTTTGTAATTCTTCTTCGTTATGAACTTCTAATAAAACATTCAAATTCAAACTTTTCGCAAACTCTGAAAACTGTTTAATTTCTTCTCTTGTTAAAATGGTAGCAATTAATAAAATAACATCTGCTCCATAGGCTTTGGCTTCTAAAAGTTGGTATTCGTCAATAATGAATTCTTTGCGTAATAAAGGAAGACTACAACTTGCTCTTGCTGTAAGAAAATCGTCTAACGAGCCACCAAAATATTTTCCATCGGTTAAAATGGACATGCCGCAAACACCTGCGTTTTCATAGCCTATTGCAACGTCTTCAACGTTTAGGTTGTGATTAATTACTTGTTTTGAAGGTGAACGACGTTTGTGTTCTGCAATAATTCCAGATTTACTGTTTTTTAGTTTTTCTGTTAATGAAATTGTTTCTCGTTCAAACAACACAGAACTTTCTAATTGAGAAACAGGAATGAGTTGCTTGCGAAGATTGACTTCGATGCGTTTGTCTTTTACTATGCGTTGTAAAATATCCATTATTTACTCAATTTAATTAATATGTTTAAACTTTGGTTTGCTTTTCCTGAAAACAGCGATTCTTTGGCTAATTCAAAACCTTCTTTATGACTAATTTGTTTGGTTGTTGCAATGGCTAAACCTGCATTTACACAAACTACATTATTTTGCGGTTCTGTGCCTTTGCCTTGTATAACATCTATGAAGATTTTAGCTGAATCTTCAACAGTATGACCTCCAAAAATGGATTCTTGTGTAATTTCGGAAAGACCTAAATCTTCTGGAGAAAATAGTATTTCAGATGTATTAGAAACTATTTTAGCTTTTCCAGTTAATGAAATTTCATCATAGCCATCTAAAGCGTAAACAATATTATAATTCTTATTCGTGTTTTGATATAAAAAACTATAAAGGCGTAAAAGTTCTAAATTAAAAACCCCTAGCATTTGATTTTTTGGAAACGATGGGTTTACCATAGGTCCAAGCATATTGAAAAATGTTTTAACACCAAGTTCGCGACGAATAGGTGCGACATTTTTCATTGCTGGATGAAAGAGAGGTGCATGCAATATGCATATTTTTGCCTTGTCTAAACAGCGTCTTAAAAAATCTTCATTATTGGAAAATTTTACACCTAAATATTCCATAACATTAGATGAACCACAGTTTGATGATACACCATAGTTACCATGTTTAGAAACGTTAACTCCAGCGCCAGCAGTAACAAAAGAAGAAAGCGTAGAAATATTAAAAGTGTTTTTTCCATCGCCACCAGTACCTACTATATCAATGGCATTAAAGTCGTTAAGGTTTATTGATACACAAAGTTCTAAAAGCGCATCTCTAAATCCTTTTAACTCTTCAATAGTTATGCTACGCATCATAAAAATGGTGAGAAAACTAGCAATTTGATTTTGGTTATACATCCCATTTGAGATATTAACCAAAACTTGTTTTGCTTCTTCGCTAGAAATATGTTCGTGATTTATTAACCTGTTTAATAGTTGTTTCATATCTGTTATTCCTGCGAAGGCAGGAATCCATTTGTTAATTTTACTTTTTTATTTAATTCATTTTTAATTTTTATGAATTAATCCAATTTTCTAAAATTTGTTTTCCGTTTGGTGTTAATACCGATTCTGGATGATATTGTACGCCTTTTACATCATATTCTCTATGACGAAGCGACATTATTTGTCCGTTTTTATCAAAGGAGGTAGCTTCTAAACAATCTGGTAAATTTGGGTTTACTACCCAAGAATGATATCTGCCAACTTCAATATTTTTGTCTAAACCTATAAATAGCGATTCGTCTTCAACACAAATAGTTACATTGGTAGCAACACCATGATAAACTTCATCTAAATTTATTAATGAACCCCCAAATACTTCGCCAATGGCTTGTTGCCCTAAACAGACACCCAAAATGCTTTTTGTTGCTGCATATTTTTTAATTATTGGTTTTAATAAACCTGCTTCGTCTGGGATTCCTGGTCCTGGTGATAATACTATTTTATCGAAAGGTTCTACATTTTCTAAAGTTAGTTTGTCGTTTCTTAAAACGGTAACATTGCAGTTTAAATCTTCTAAATAATGTACAAGATTGTATGTGAAACTGTCGTAATTATCTATAACTAATATTTTTATCATAATGCTTTTTTTGCGTTAGGGATTGCAGCGGCATCCTTTTGCTTTTTCTGCAAAAGATATAGCGGAAAGCCCGACCCTTGTGGTAACGCCATAATTTAAATGTTTTCGGCTAATTTAATAGCTTTTGTTAATGCTCCTAATTTATTATATACTTCTTGTAATTCGCTTTCGGAATTTGATTTTGATACTAATCCTGCGCCTGCTTGCCAATTTAGTTTATAGTCTTTACTTAAAAAAGTTCGAATCATAATGGCGTGATTGAAATTGCCATCGAAATCCATAAAACCAATGGCGCCGCCATAAAATGAGCGACTGGTTTTTTCGTATTGTTCGATAAGTTGCATCGCTCTGTGTTTTGGTGCGCCACTTAATGTGCCGGCAGGAAAAGTGTCTGCGACCACTTGCATGGTAGAGGTTTTTTTGTGTTTTTTACCAACAACTTTGCTTACTAAATGGATAACGTGAGAGAAAAATTGAACCTCGCGATAGGTTACAACTTTTACTTGACTTCCGTGTCTGCTTAAATCGTTTCTTGCCAAATCTACTAGCATGACATGTTCTGCGTTTTCCTTATCGTCTTTTTTAAGTTTTTCTGCTAATACTTCGTCTTTATCCTCGTCGCCTGTTCGTTTAAATGTTCCTGCAATTGGGTGGATTTCGGCTAAACCATCGGTTACTATTAATTGTGCTTCTGGTGAACTTCCAAATATCTTGAAATTACCGTAATCAAAATAGAATAGGTATGGAGATGGGTTTATGCTGCGCAATGCGCGGTATACATTAAAATCGTCTCCTTTGAATTTTTGTGAAAATCGTTTTGATAATACAAGTTGAAATACATCGCCTCGACCACAATGATTTTTTGCTAATTTAACATGTTCTTTAAATTCATCATCAGATAAATTAGATGTAATATGTCCATTTGTATTAAAATTATATTCAGCAAATGCTTTTATGTTTATTATATCATCTATTTCATGAATATTATTCTCTGTGCCTTCATAACAATGCGCGAAAATATAGGCTTCGTTTTTAAAATGATTTATAGCAATAATATTCTGATAAACAGCATAGTAAATGTCTGGAATAATTATAGAATCGTCTTTCTTACTAATATTAATATCTTCAAAATACTTTACAGCATCATAGGCGGTATAACCGAAAATACCATTGTTTATAAATTTGAAATCTTGGTCTGAATTAACTTTAAATCGTTTTGTGAATTTGTGTATTTCTTCAGCTACATTAACAGAATTATTTATTTCTAATGATGATGAACTTCCATCGGGAAACGTTTGAGAAATAATATTGTTTTCAACCTTTATTGTTGCAATTGGGTTAAAGCATATATATGAAAAATTTTTGTGGCTTCTATGATAATCACCGCTTTCTAACAAAATACTATTTGGGTATTTATCTCTTATTTTATAGTAAACAGCAACAGGTGTAATCGTATCTGCTAGAATTTTTTTATAATGTGTGTATAAATTGTATGTTTTCATTTAAGCTGAATTTATTCAGTTTTTTATATTAAAAAAGGCTTGTCGTGAATGACAAGCCTTTTGAATATTTTAAGTTTTAAATATACTAGGTTCTACTTCACAAACATAAGTTTCGAGAAGCTCCACCACCAAGTATTATTTAAAAATGTGTTCATTTTATTGTTTTAACTTGGTCAAATATAGAAATGAAAATATAATTCCCCAAATCTTTAAACGATTTTTATATAAAAATCTGTTAAACTACAATATTATCAATGAAGTATTAATTAAATTTATAGTTATGAAATTAAAAGTACTAATTCCTGCATTACTAATAATGTTTAGTTGTGTAGATAAAGATAAAAAAGTTAAAAAAAACATTGATACTGCTATAGTTGAAGTGAGTAATAGCGTTAATGATATTGAATTGGAAGTATACGATTATGCAGGTCTTGAAAAGTTTTTGAATATGAAAGATGATAAAGTTTATGTTATAAATTTTTGGGCAACTTGGTGTGGACCTTGTGTAAAAGAGCTTCCTCATTTTGAAAAATTATATGAAACATATAGTAATGAAAATGTTGAAGTAATTTTGGTGAGTTTAGATTTTCCACGTTTATATGAAACTAAACTGAAACCTTATATTCTTGAAAATAAATTGAGATCTAGAGTGATTGCTCTTGATGATGTAGATGTGAATTCTTGGATACCAAAAGTAGATAAAAGTTGGTCTGGAGCTATTCCTGCTACTATTATATATAGAAATAATGAACGTAAGTTTTACGAGAAATCATTTACATATAATGAATTAGAAAATGAACTAAAACAATTTTTAAATTAAAAATAATTATGAAAAAAGCAATTAAATTAATTTTAACTTTAGCTACTGTACTATTTTTTAGTGCTTTTACTTTTAATAAAACAGATTTAGGTGAAGGTTATAAAGTTGGTGATGTTGTAGACGATTTTTCGTTAGAAAGCACCGATAAGAAAATGGTATCGATGGAAGATTTTAAAGATGCTAAAGGATTTATTATAACATTTACCTGTAATACTTGTCCGTTTGCAATAGCATATGAAGATAGAATTATTGAGCTTAATAATAAGTATGCTTCAAAAGGATACCCTGTTATTGCAATTATGCCAAATAATACCGATGTAAAACCTGGTGATAATATGGAAGCAATGAAAGCTAGAGCAAAAAGTAAAGGCTTTACGTTTCCGTATTTAATTGATGCTGGTCAGAAAGTGTATCCAAAATTTGGAGCAACAAAAACACCACATGTTTATGTTTTAGAAAAAACTAAAAAAGGCAATGTCGTTAAGTATATAGGTGCTATTGATGATAATCATAGAGATGCATCAGCAGTAAAAGTAAAGTTTGTTGAAAATGCTGTAAATGCATTACTAGCTGGAAAAGAAGTTAAGCAAACCACAACTAAAGCTATAGGGTGTTCAATTAAAGCTTAATAGTTATAAAATATTTTAAAGCCCAAAGTGTAACACTTTGGGCTTTTTTCGTTATTTATTTAATAAGATATGTTAATTTTGTATCTGAAGAAAGTAAAAAAAATATGGAAGAATTAATTCAAGAAGAGTGGGTAATACAATTAGCAGCAGATGAAAATGCTGTAATTTTAGATGTAAGAACTGGTGATGAGGTTGCAGAAGGCAAAATATCAAACGCAATTCATATAGATATATATAAAGGGCAAGAATTTATTTCAGAAGTTGAAGAACTTGATGAGAGTAAAAATTACTATGTATATTGTAAATCTGGAAACAGAAGTGGGCAAGCTTGTCAAATAATGAATCAATTAGGTTTTGATAATACTTTTAACCTTTTAGGAGGCATTTTAGAATGGGAAGGCAAACTTGTTGATGTTAAATAAATAATACAAATGAAAAAATTATTAAATATGTTTTGTTTTTTTGTCTTAATAGCAGCATTTGTAAGCTGTAATAGTACATTAAAAGGCGAAGCTAAAGTAGTATTGCCAGAAGAAATGAAAATTCTTTTGAAATTAGATGATGTACAATTAGTTGATATTAGAACACCTAAAGAATTCAAAGAAGGTTTTATAGCCAATGCACAAAACATAAACTTTTTTTCACCTTCATTTGATGAGGATATTAAAAAGTTAGATAAACAAAAACCAATTATTTTATATTGTCGTTCTGGTCGTAGAAGTGCTAAGTGTACAAAGAAATTACTTGAAGCAGGTTTTATGAAAATTTATGATTTAGATGGAGGTATAGAAGAATGGAAGCATGATGGGTTTAGTACTAATGTTAAATGATAATTTGTCATATATTTCTTGAAATAGCTCTTTTATCTATTTTTTGAGTTAGTTATCCTTTTTATTTTAAAGAATATTAAGTTTTATTTAATTTTATCCTATTAATTTTTTAATTCATCTTAAATAAAAGAACTAATGGACAACGGTTATATAATATTATCAATTGTAGCCTTATTATTTTTAAGTATATATGGTTTTTCATATGCTTCTGTTACTTTAGGAAAGTATAGAGCAAAAAAAGCTATGAATAATGAAATGCTACTTGAAGAAATTAGATTGCAAGACAATGTGAAAAAGCAAGAAATTAGAGATGAAAAGCTTAGGAAACAAAATAAAAGACGAGAAGAAATTAGTCATGAACTTAGGCTATTAGAGCAAATGAAAGAGAATAGAGATAAATCTAATAAAATGAGAGTTGAGCAAATGAAAAAGAAAAAAGTAAGTTAATTAATTACTTTTCAAAATATTAAAAACCCATATACATAATAATTGTATATGGGTTTTTTACTGACTCAAAAATATTCTTATTTTACTGTATTAACTTTTAAGTATTATATGATTCAATATTGTTTTATATGTTTATGATAATTATTAGACTTACAATTAAGTAATATGAAAAACTTTCTTTTATTTATTTGTCTTTTGTTCTTGAATAATGCCTTTTCGCAAGAAGAAGCATCTATTGCGACAAAATTTATTGATGATGGTAGTCTGTACCAGAATTTAAATGATTTTTCTAAACCTTTAGCTCAATTTAAAGAAAATGAAGTTTGTATTGTTACTAAATATTTAGGCAACTATACTTATGGTGTAAAGTATAAAGAATGGGTAGGTTATGTTAAAGATGAATTTTTAGTTGTTAATGAAGAAATGATGGATTTGTTTTTCGATCATGAAGAGAAAGAAAGAAAGAAATCAATCGAGGAAAAGAAGAAAAGAAGAGAGAAAATACAAGCTATAAAAAGAAAGAAAGAGGAAAAATTAGATTCAATTATACAATTTCAAGAAGCAGAAAAGAAGCGATTAGAAGAACAAGTC
>CAZLXG010000024.1:17272-27316 GCA_964563585.1 uncultured Flavobacteriaceae bacterium
ACTAGAATTAGAAAGAAAGCGAAAATCAGATTCAATTATACAATTTCAAGAAGCAGAAAAGAAGCGATTAGAAGAACAAGTCTTAGTAATAAAAATAAAAGTAGAACAAAAAGAAAAGAGAAAACAAGACTCAATTCTTAAAGTAAAAGAGATAGAAAAGAAACAAATAGAATTAGAATTGCTTGCTCGTAAGTTAGAATCAGAGAGAAAAAGAAAATCAGATTCAATAATTAAGGTTAAAGAATTAAAGCAACAAAGGTTAGAAGTTGAAGCATTAGCAAGAAAACTAGAATTAGAAAGAAAGCGAAAATCAGATTCAATTATACAATTTCAAGAAGCAAAAAAGAAGCGATTAGAAGAACAGGAGTTAGTAATAAAAATAAAAGCAGAACAAAAAGAGAAGAGGAAACAAGACTCTATTGTTAAAATTAAGGAAACTGAAAAAAGTAAAATAAAATTGCAAGAGAATAAAGAGCAAGAAAATGCGAGATTAGAAAGAATTAAATTCCGGAATACTTGTCATTATATAGTAAATGAATATGACGATTATTATAAAGAAAGAAACATAAAAACAACACCCTATACAGTTAGTCGAAATTTAACTATTGAGTTGGTAAGGCAAGGAAGAAGTGTAAGTGTATTTATTAATTTATCAGAAGATTTGGGTTGTGCTAGTTATCTCTCAAGTCAAAGATCGTTTGTAAAAGTAAAGCTTGAAAATAATAAAATAATTACTTTTTATCATTCTTGGAATATCGAGTGTGGAGATTTTAGTTTTAAAGGTAAAATATCTAGTTCGCAAATAATAAGTTTGAAAAATTCACCAATCAAATCCATAAAACTTCAAGGCACAAAATATTCCCAAGAAATTATAGATATAGATTATAAAGAGTTTTTTATAGACAAGTTAAAATGTATTGAGTAAATAAAACAAAAACCCATGTAAATTATTACATGGGTTTTTTAATGTGGAGTCGGAGAGAATCGAACTCTCGTCCAAACAAGTAACCAAATAGCTTTCTACACGTTTAGTTTTTTCTTGATTTTCGATTGTAGGCCGATTAAAAACATTCTACCTACAACTTATCTTTTTTAGTTTCAAAAGTGTGTCAAAGCACCACACAATCTATGTCAACATTTACGATGTCTCAAAAAGGAACGCCGTTAACCAAGGCTTTCCGGAGACATAAAGCTTTCCTACCTAGTAGGACGAGGCTAATCTTACTATAATTCAGATTATGCAGCTAAAGCGTAGTTATTCTCGCCGTTTAAAATTTGATTTAGCGTTTTACGAGGCTCAATGTCATTACTCGACGTGCTTACCATTTCATTAATCTCGCTGTCAAAACCAGTCGACCCCGTTTATAAAAATGATAATTTGGGCGTTACCCTATCGGGTCAGGCTTTCCACTATATCTTTTGCAAAAAAGCAAAAGGATGCCGCTTCAATCCTTAACGCAAGCAGCAAAGTTATCAAAAAAGTTTGTATAAGCCTGCAAATCCTATTACATTAGTTCAAAAATTATTCCAAATTAAACATATGAAGTTTGCCATCATAAAAGAACGTAAAAACCCACCAGATCGTCGCGTTGTATTTTCACCCGAAAAACTAGCCGAAGCCAGAGCACAATTCCCAGAAACTGAGTTTATTGTAGAATCTTCAGACATTCGCATATTTTCAGATTCAGCATATCAAAAATTAGGTTTTACAGTAACCGACGATGTGTCAGATTGCGATGTAATGATAGGCGTAAAAGAAGTTCCTTTAGAAAACTTAATACCAAACAAAAAATACTTTTTCTTTTCACATACCATAAAAAAGCAACCTTATAATAGAAAATTGCTAAAAACAATACTTGAAAAAAATATTGAAATTTACGACCACGAAACTATAGTTGATAGTAAAGGCTTCCGCTTAATAGGTTTCGGACGTTATGCAGGTTTAGTAGGAGCTTACAACGGTTTTAGAGCATTAGGATTAAGAGATAAATTATTCAATCTACCAAAAGTAGAAACACTAGCCGATTTAGATGAGGTAAAAACTGAACTTGATAAAATTACACTACAAAACATTAAAATATTACTGTCAGGAACAGGAAAAGTAGCAAAAGGTGCAAAAGAAATATTAGACCATTTAAAAATAAAACAAGTAAGTGATGCTTTATATTTAACATCAAAATTTAAAGAACCTGTGTATTGTTTGGTAGATGTTATGGAATATAGTAAACGAAAAGACGGAAAAGTAGGAGATAAATATGAGTTTTATAAAGACCCGTCAGGTTACGAAAGTAACTTCATGCCTTACGCCAAAGAAACCGATTATTTTATAGCAGGTCATTTTTTTGGAAATGGTGCTCCATATTTATTCACTAGAGAAGATGTAAAACAACCTGAGTTTAGTATAAATTTAGTAGCCGATATTTCATGCGATATTGATGGTCCAGTGGCGAGTACAATTCGATCTTCTACTATTGCAGAACCATTTTACGGTTATAATCCACAAACCGAAAAAGAAGTTGCATTTGATAATAAAGAAGCAATAACCGTTATGGCAGTCGATAATTTACCATGTGAACTTCCAAAAGATGCAAGTGAAGGTTTTGGAGACATGTTTTTAAAACATGTAATTCCATCATTTTTTAATAACGATTTAGAAGGTATTTTACAACGTGCTAAAGTAACCGAAAACAAAAAACTAACCGAACGTTTTGCTTATTTGCAAGATTATGTAGATGGGAAAGAATAATTTAAAAACCGCTTTAGTAACCGGAGCAGCATCAGGATTAGGATTTGAATTAGCACTTCTACTAGCAAAAGATGCTTATAATCTTATTTTAATTGATATTGATGCTGAAAAGTTAGAACAGGCAAAAGCGAATATTCTAAAAGAATACAAGACTAAAATAACTTTATTAGTAAAAGATTTAAGTCAAGTAAATATTGCAAAAGAAATTTATAATGATGTAAGTAATACATCAATAGATGTGATTATAAATAATGCTGGTTTTGGGTTATTCGGAACATTCTCGAATACAGATTGGGAACGAGAATCACAAATGATACACTTACATATTTTAACCACAACACACTTAATAAAATTATTTTTACCAGATATGGTAAAACGTGGTTCGGGTAAAATTTTAAATTTGTCTTCATTGGCGGCTTTTCAGCCAGGACCATTAATGGCATTGTATTATGCTTCAAAATCTTATCTTTTGTCTTTTTCACAAGCAATAGCAAACGAGTTAAAAGGAACAGGAGTTACAGTTACTGTATTATGTCCTGGGCCAACAAAAACAGCATTTCAAGATGTAGTTTCAAATGCATGTGCAGAAAATAAAATCACTTTTAATATGGCTTGTCCAAAACAAGTCGCAGCTTATGGATATAAGGCAATGTTAAAAGGAAGAGTTGTCGCAATTCCTGGGCTTTTTAATAAATTTTTATCAATATTACCAAGAGTGTTAACTAGAGATAGAACAATAAAAATTGTTAGAAAAATTCAAGATAGAAATAGAGTGTCTTAATCGGTTGATTTATTAAATGTTTTAAATACTAAATATCCAATATTTAAAAAAGCACCAAATAAAATAGTAAATAACCATGCTTCTTTATTATTACTTGGTTGTATTACAATGTTTATAATATCGTTTAGTAAATAGTTTGAGTTACTTATTATTTCCCAAGAATTATAGCGTAAAAATCGCCCTAAGTAAATACCAAAGCTTGATAAAAATAAAATAATTATTAACCCGTAATTTAATACTGTCTTACTTAAATAGGGTTTCAAAATAGTTTTCATATCTAAAACAGATAAATAGAATAATAATAAACCATTACATGCAAATGTGCTTACAACTATAATATCTAACTAAATTAAATGTGTGTTATTTAATTTTAAGTGAATTAAATCGGTAACTATATATGGCGCATTTGGTAAAAAAAGCAACCATACACCAAACCAAACTACAATCTTAAATTTGTTAAGCTTTGGGATACTTGCTAAATAGGTTGTAATGGTAAAGAGAATGACTGCTAAGAACAAATTCAAAACTAAAAACAAGTAGAAAAAGGAATTTGTAAGTTTCATTCTAATTATAAGTAAAACAATACTAAATGTCATTTGACAGCGTAAGTATTGAAATTATTTTAAAGCGATTGAATATTAAGTGTTTTATGTTATTCATTAGTTTTTGTTTTGAATTCTATAAGTAATACGGTAATGATTCCTAAAGTATAAGCAACTAAATCTGACACTTGAAAACTACTGCCTAGTATGATTTTTATTAAGTGATTGTTTTGAAGATTTAATATTTCAAGAATATTTACCAATTGTAAAAACTCTATAATAAAAGCAAAGATTAAAATTGAAATTGCCAGAGTTATTGAATTTATTTTGAAGAAGCTTTTAAAGAAGTAGTAAATTAAAATAACTACTAAAAAGTCGCCAAACGTGTGGCGTATAAAACCATGTGTTAAAAATGCTGCTATTAGTACTTCAATAGCAAATAGAAGTATTGTAATTATTAAATATGTTTTATTGAGTTGAAGTGTCATATTGCTAAAAATTTGTTGCAGATTTGATAGAGATGATAGTGTAGAAATATAATATGGCTATTGGAATATTTAAAAGCACAAGTCCACAGGTTTTTAGAAGTTCTAGCTTTTGAGTTGTTCTGCCCAGTAATGAAATAATTAATGCTAATAGAGATAAACTATTTGTTACTATTGCTACTATTACAAAAATTAATCCTGGATATAAAAATATTTCTGTTTTGTTAAAATATAATTGTAGTGCGAATAATATAGTGCCAAATACAAAGCTTAAAATAGCTATTGCTTTACTTGTATTTATTAATTTATTCATGCTTTTTTGTTTTTTGCGTTAGTGATTGAAACGGCATCCTTTTTAAATTTTGAGTGTAATAAATTATTGTAAAAACTAAGGTTTGGCAGATTGCTACATCCTTTGTCTTCTTGTATTGGCATTTAAAAAGATATAGTGTAAAGCGCGACCTCGAACTTGCCCTTAAAGCAAGTTGCGAGGAAACGCCCAACGCCAACCAACTAATAAAATTAACCGTTATTCCAATCTATTTTTCGAGACACATACATGACGATGGCTAAGATTAAAAACAAACCTATACTGCCTACTAAAAGCGCGTAGTTTTCTAATTGAATTATAACGTAAATGAAGGTGTATAATGCTGTTAATGATAGCCCAATAAAGAGCGGAAATTTAAATGTTTTTAATATGGATTTTGAATATAATGTGATCAATGTGATGACCGATATACTTGCTATTAAATAAGCTTTTAGGAAATTACTATGTTCTGAAATTGAGACTAATAACGTGTAAAACATGGTAAGTGAGATACCAATCATTAAATATTGAAATGGATGAATATCGATTTTGCTCATGGTTTGTATGAGAAAGAAAATTAAAAAAGTAAGCCCAATAACTAGGAATCCGTATTTTGCTGAGCGTTCACTTTTTTGATATTCGTCTACCATAACCATAAATTTTGTGCCGAATGCAAATTGGTTGAGGTTTGGTATTTTGTTTAAATGCTGTTGAGAAAAAGCCCTATTAATATGCAGAATTTTCCAATCTGCTTTAAAACCAACTTTTGTGATTTCTTTAGTGTCATCATTAGGCAGATAATTACCTATAAAACTCGGGTCTGCCCAATTGGATATCATGTTCATAGTTGTAGTTTTTCCTATTGGAATTATTTCTATTTGTTTACTACCATTAAAAATCATGTTGAAATTAAATTTTTTAGAACGCTCTATTGGTATATCACTTTTTTTAATAAATGAAGATTCTAATTCATTTAAAAAGACATTATTTGAGTTATTAAAATTAGTTTCGAAAGCATATTTTGAATTATTTAAATCAATAATCATTTCGTTCTTGATTCCTTTTAAATTTGAAGTTTTAATGATGATTGTTGCTTTATCCCAAATAAGGTCTTCATCTTTAATATCCTTTATTGAGAGATGAGGTTTTATGAAGTTTCCTGAAAAACTCATTTTTGAAGTATATACTGCAGATTCAAAATTTCCGCGATTTAGTGTTTTAGAATCTACTGAAACTTTAGCGTTAAGGTTTTCCGGAAATAGATAAGCATACTTAATATTTGTTTGTGTTTCTGTAGAATATGTTTTTGTTTTTTTATTATAAAGAGTAGTTTCTTTATATGTTTTGTATGGTAGTTTTAATATTGGTCCATACACAAGAACATTATTGCCCCATTTTTCATTAATCTCATTTACAACATCATTTTGCCTAAAAGCACGTTCTTCTATAAGGTTGTTTATATATGAAAGTGGAATTAATAATATGATAACTAATAAGCCTACCATAAGCATGCGTGCTGTAATTGAAGTTTTCACCCAACTACCAAATTTGTTTACGTTTTGTTTGTTTGTGTTTTCCATGTTAATTATTTTAAAGTACTTTGAAATGCAAAGTAAAATGATAAAAAAATAGTTTTATTGTTTGTTAATTAATTTTTCTAATGCGTTAATGTGTTTTTTAAATGCTGCTCTACCAAGCTTTGTGACTCTGTAACGTGTATTTGGTTTTCGACCAATAAACTGTTTTTCAACAGAAATATATTCAGATTTTTCAAGTGCTTTTGTATGGCTTGCTAAATTACCGTCGGTAGCACCTAATAATTCTTTTAGCATATTAAAATCGGCATATTCATTCATCATTAAAATAGACATGATGCCCAATCTAATACGGTGGTCGAATGCTTTATTTATATTGGTTATTATACTCATTATACGTTTAGTAATAGAATTTAAATTTTATATAAATAGATTACCCAAAAAGTGATTATTGGTAATAATGCTAAAGACTTTATATACATGTTTTTTAGTTTTTCTCTTTATAAATTTATTTATATAAAACGATAGTAGAATTGGAGATTCGAAAACCACTAAATAAAAAATTATTGAAACTAAAATCCAAATAATGATTTCCATTTTTATTTATCATACTTAAAATACATCCAGCTACCATAAATAATATGCATAACACCAAAGCCAAAAACCCAAATCCAAAAACCATAACCAGGAAACCAAGCGCAAATTAAGCCTAAAATTATTTGTATAAAACCTAAATAACGAATATCTCCAATACTATATTTTGAGGCATTAACTAGTGCTAATCCATAAAATAAAAGCATTAATGCTCCTGTTTGTCCATATTTTTGTTGATTTAAAATAATTAGAATATAGAAACCACCAACTACTAATGGAATTAAAAAATTAAGCACTAAACGTTGTGAAGTTGCATCCCAAATTTTTTCACCTTGTTTTTTTGCTTTTTTTGTAGTTAAGTAAATACCAGTAATAATACTAAAGAAGGCTATTAAAAATAGAATAAGAACACATAGCTTAAATATTGAGCCATCTAATATTAAATAATCTCTTGTGGATGTTGTTACTAACCAATATGCAATTGAAGCGCCAACTAAAGCATATATACCAGCTAAAATCCCTGATAAACCACTAAGTGAAATAAAACGTGATGATTTATTCATTAAATCTTTAATCTCGCTTATGTCTTTTAAATAATTTTTTGATTCCATGTAAAAGTACTTTGAAATACAAAGTAAATAAATATTTATTGATTAAACTATTAAAGTTTTCTTAATTTTGAAAATAATTAATTCAGTTTTAAATTTTGAAACCTGTAGACGAATATTTTTTCAATCAAAAAGAGCCGTATCAATCTATCATGTTGTATGTTAGAAGTGTTATTTTAAATACGCTTCCAGAAGCAGAGGAGAAGTGTAGTTATAATATTCCGTTTTACAACTGTCATAATAAACCTATGATATACTTAAATATTTTAAAAGGTAAAAATTATGTAGATGTTGCTTTTGTTCAAGGCATATTGCTTGAAAAGCAGTTTCCTGTTTTGAAAAATGATAATAAACGAAAGCAAGTAAGGTCAATTCAACTTAAAACTCTTGAAGATTTAGACCAAGAAAATTTTATACAATTATTACATGCTGCTTCAGATTTACTAAGTAAAAGTAAAAAGGCTTGGTTTATTTGAAATATTTTTAAATTCTAAAAATTCCTCCAAACGAAATAACACGTTGTAAATAAAAGAAGTGTTGCGATGCGCTTTCAGTAGAATTATTTGTAGTTCTAATATCTGGCATATTAATATATCCACCTCTTAAATCTAATTGCATAAAAAAGTGTTTAAAAAAGGTGAAATTTAAACCTGCATTAAGTGCAATACCATAACCAGCTATATGAAACTCGTCGTATCTTTCTTTTTGAAGTAATGTTGTATTAGATTTTGGATACAAAACACCTGCACCAAATCCTTCAGTAATATTTAATTGAAATTTATCTGTGTTATTAATATTAAATAATGAAGAAATATCATCGAAACGAGAAAGTTCTGTGTACACAAAATTCAATCCATTGGTGTGTTCAAAAAGCAAAAAATCCTCAGATACAAGAAATTCTTCATTGTTATAATCTCCATTATAAATACTGCCAGGGTCGGTATTTGGCAAATTAATATAACCATCAATAGTTTCAGTTCTATTTCTATTCATTACGTATTTCATATGGTCAGTACCAATAGAAATCATATACTTATCAGAAATAAAATATCCCACTTTAATATTAGTTTGTGGGTTTGTAATTCGGGTTGGATTAATATAATCTATATGCCAGCCTTTAGGTTTGTCATGTGCACCAGCATCGTGTATAGTGAAATTGTAATTTTCTCCTTTAAAATGAATGTCAGACCTTGAAAAGGATTCACGGTTTCCTCCCCAACTTATAAAGAATTTACCTTTGTTTGAAGCAGTATATTTAGTTTCAATAACATCTTGAGCAAAACTATTTGTAGTTAAAAAGCTAAAAAAGAAGATTGATAGAATTTGGATTGATGTAAATTTCATTGCTATATTTTGAATGATTTAAGAATAAGCTTTGACGAAATAAAAAGTCATTCCTTAAAAAGGATTTTAATAAATTATTTAAAGTGATTGAACCGTTTTTCTAATAGCTACTAAATTAGTAAGCAACTGCTCTAAATTACCTAAATGAAGCATGTTCGCGCCATCGCTTTTCGCATTTGCAGGGTCGAAATGAGTTTCAATAAAAAGACCATCTACATTATTTACTATTCCAGCTCTGGCAATGGTTTCAATCATATCTGGTCTTCCTCCAGTTACACCTGTATTTTGGTTTGGTTGTTGTAACGAATGTGTTACATCTAAAACCACTGGAGCATATTTGCGCATAGTTGGAATACCACGGAAATCGACAATCATATCTTGGTAGCCAAACATCGTGCCTCTATCTGTTATCCAAGCTTTATTGCTGCCAGAATCTTTTACTTTTTGTACAGCATGTTTCATAGCCTCAGGACTCATAAATTGTCCTTTTTTAAGATTGACAACTTTACCCGTTTTTGCTGCAGCAACGACTAAATCGGTTTGGCGTACTAAAAATGCAGGGATTTGTAAAACATCAACATATTCTGCAGCTAATTCTGCATCAGAATTTTGATGAATATCGGTAACTGTTGGCACATCAAAAGTATCGGAAACTTTTTTTAGAATTTTTAAAGCTTTTTCATTTCCAATTCCTGAAAAACTATCAATTCTGCTTCGGTTTGCTTTTTTAAAACTTCCTTTAAAAATATATGGAATTTCTAATTTATTGGTAATACTCACTACTTTTTCAGCAATACGTAAAGCCATATCTTCACTTTCAATAGCACATGGACCACAAAGAAGGAAGAAATTGTTAGAATTGGTGTGTTTTATTTTTGGAATGTCTTGAAGATTCATCAACCTAAAGTTTCAAATTTAAGCAACAAAGATAATCATTTTAATTCGTATAATCCAGATTGCCATTATAAAGTTTGAAGCAACAAAAACGCCTCCATAAATAATAAAACGTGTTGTGCGTTTAGTAAGCGATTCAACATCAAAAATATCTAATAAATAGGCTAAAATTAAATAGGAAGATAAACATACAAAAGTAATACCT
>CAZLXG010000024.1:27416-31380 GCA_964563585.1 uncultured Flavobacteriaceae bacterium
ATCTAATAAATAGGCTAAAATTAAATAGGAAGATAAACATACAAAAGTAATACCTAGTACAAGATTTAGTTTTCTATTTGGTTTTAAAATTTGCCATAAAAAAGGAATTCCAAATAATAATATAGGATATGCATTTATACTATTACTTCTATTTATATCTGCAAACCAGTATACAGTAACTGCTATAAAGTACAAATAAGGGATGAATTTCGAATAATTACTAATTGTTTTCAATGCCATTAAATTATGATGTTTTTTGAGATTAAATAAGGGTTAGTAATGTAAAAATAAAAAATAGTTTCACTTGCTACTAATCAGCCATTTAACGAACAGTAATCGTTAAAATTATATTAAAAGTAAATAATAACATTATTTTAACTTAATTTGAAAATTACATGTACCTTTGCACGCTTAAAATAAGGTAGCGTAAATTATGGCTAATATTAAAAATATTGCAATTATTGCACACGTAGATCATGGTAAAACAACTTTGGTTGATAAAATCATGTATCATTGTCAGTTATTTCGTGAAAACCAAAATACTGGAGATTTAATTCTTGATAGTAACGATTTAGAACGAGAAAGAGGAATTACAATTACATCCAAAAACGTTTCTGTAATTTATAAAGACACGAAAATTAATATTATTGATACACCTGGTCACGCCGATTTTGGAGGAGAAGTTGAGCGAGTTCTTAATATGGCTGATGGCGTTTTGTTATTAGTAGATGCATTTGAAGGACCAATGCCTCAAACGCGTTTTGTATTACAGAAGGCTCTAGATCTAGGTTTAAAGCCATGTGTTGTAATTAATAAAGTTGATAAAGAAAACTGTACTCCAGAAGAGGTTCACGAAAAAGTGTTCGATTTAATGTTTGAATTGGGGGCAGAAGAATGGCAATTAGATTTTCCTACGGTTTATGGTTCGGCAAAACATAATTGGATGAGTGATGATTGGCAAAATGAAACAGATAATATTGAACCATTATTAGATATGGTTATCGAACATATTCCTTCACCTAAAATTGAAGAAGGAAATACACAAATGTTAATTACATCGTTAGATTTTTCTTCGTTTACAGGAAGAATTGCAATTGGTCGTTTAACACGTGGCGAATTAAAAATAGGACAAAATATATCTTTAGTAAAAAGAGATAAAAGCATAGTAAAATCTAAAATTAAAGAATTACATATTTTTGAAGGTTTAGGTCGTGTAAAAGTTGATAGTGTGCAAACAGGAGATATTTGTGCAATTGTTGGTTTAGAAGGTTTTGAAATTGGAGATACAGTTGCCGATTGGGAAAATCCAGAAGGATTAAAAACAATAGCTATTGATGAGCCTACAATGAGTATGTTGTTTACAATTAACGATTCGCCTTTCTTCGGAAAAGATGGAAAATTTGTAACATCTCGACATATAAAAGATCGTTTAGCTAAAGAGTTAGAAAAGAATTTAGCACTTAGAGTTGAAGAAACTAATAGTGCTGATAAATTTATAGTATTTGGTCGTGGTGTGTTACACTTATCTGTTTTAATTGAAACAATGCGTCGTGAAGGTTATGAGCTTCAAATTGGTCAACCTCAAGTGATTATAAAAGAAATTGATGGTGTAAAATGTGAGCCTGTCGAAGAAATGACTATTGATTTACCAGAAACAGTTTCTGGTAAAGCTATTGAAATGGTGACGATACGTAAAGGTGAAATGACAAGTATGGTAGCAAAAGGTGACCGTATGGTTTGCGAATTTATTGTGCCATCAAGAGGTATTATAGGTTTACGAAATCAATTACTTACAGCTACAGCTGGTGAGGCTATTATGGCTCATAGATTTAAAGAATACCAACCTTTAAAAGGAGGTATTCCTGAACGTCAAAACGGAAGTTTAGTGTCAATGGAAAAAGGACAAGCAATCCCTTATTCAATTGATAAATTACAAGATAGAGGTAAGTTCTTTGTTGATCCAGGTGAAGATATTTATGAAGGCCAAGTAATTGGTGAAAATTCTCGTGGTGATGATATGACTGTAAACGTAACTAAAACTAAAAAGATGAGTAATGTACGTTCTTCGGGAGCAGATGATAAAGCTAAGATTGTACCAGCAATTAAGTTTTCGTTGGAAGAAGCTTTAGAATATATTCAAAAAGATGAATACGTTGAAGTTACACCTAATTTTTTACGTTTACGTAAAGTTTTCTTAACCGAAGTAGAGAGAAAACGTAATAAATCAATCTAAATTATTAAATTAGTAAAAAATCTTTAAAGGGAAATTCTATTAGAGTTTTCCTTTTTTTTATGACATATTTTATGGAAATATTTGGAATTACAGGAACGGAATATATTGGTTATTTAGCATCATTAATGGTTCTTATATCATTTACAATGAAAAACGTTAAGAAATTACGTATAGTAAATATGATAGGGTGTATTTTGTTTATACTATATGGTTTTTTTATGCCTTCTATCAGAATCGGGTTGCCTATAATTATTGCAAATGCAGCAATTTTCTGTGTTAACTTATATTACCTTCTTAAGAATAATAAATAGTATTAATATTCTCTTATATCGTGCAATTTTAAATGTTAATAATCGTTAAAGGATTTTGTATATTTGATTCGTTCAAAAAAAACAAAATCAAAAAATAAATCTATTTATATTTTTAGCTGAAAAAATTGTAATTGAAAAAATTAATAGACTATATAAACAATAATGTTTTAATAAAAGTTACTTCGCTAAAAACAGCATCAGTTTTAACAAGAATAATTGCAGGGTTATTAATTTCTAAAGCTATTGCAATTTTTATTGGTGCAGAAGGTTTAGCTTTAATTGGTAATTTGCGCAACTTTGTAAGTTCTACACAAACGGTTGCTACACTCGGTTTTTATAATGGAATAGTTAAATATGTAGCTGAATTTAAAGAGAATTCCCTTAGGTTAAGTAAAACTATATCAACCGTATTTTATGTGGGTTTTGTATCTACAATTTTGGTATCATTTTTATGTTATTTTAATGCTGAAAATATAATTAATTTAATTTTCCCTACTTATAATAATTACGATTACGTAATTAAAATTTTTGCTATTGTACTGCCTTTTTATGCATTGAATATGTTTATTTTTTCAATTATGAATGGGTTTTCTAAGTATAAAATCCTTATAATTATTAATATTATTGGGCAAATTTTAGGAGTATCAATAACGCTACTTTTAATTTATCAAAATAAAATTGATGGTGCATTAGTATCGGTTGTTATATCAGAATCGGTAATATTTTTAATCACTTTAGTAGGTATTATAAATAGACGAAGTTTAATACCGCTTTTACAAGTAAAAAATGTTAGTCTTAGTTATTTTAAAAGACTTAGCCCTTATTCAATAATGGCTTTGTTTTCTGCTGTATTATTACCTATAGTTGCATTAGTTATTCGGTCGTATATTATAGAAAACATTGGATATAAAGATGCAGGTTTTTGGGAAGCCATGACTCGGATATCAAAATATTATTTAATGTTAGTTAGCTCATTAATGGCGCTTTATATTTTGCCCAGATTTTCTGAAATTGATGATGTTAAAGAGTTTAGAAAAGAAGTGTTTGGTTTTTATAAAACAGTTATACCAATTTTGGCAATAGGGTTAATATTAATATATTTATTGAAACCATTTATTGTAACCATAGTATATTCAAGTGAATTTGAACCTGTTAAAGATTTGTTTTTATGGCAATTATTAGGTGATTTTGTAAAGGTTTTATCTTTAGTTATTGCCTATCAGTTTTTAGCAAAAAAAATGTTTTGGCATTATATTGTAACCGAAGCATTTTTGCTTATAATATTGTATGTTACCAGTATTTATTTTATTGACATGTTTGGTGTGAAAGGAGCCGTAATTGGTCATTTTGTAAGTTATTTAATGTATTATGGAGTGATTTTATTAATATTTGGAAGCTCGCTTTTTGGTGTAGTTAAAGA
>CAZLXG010000025.1:0-31038 GCA_964563585.1 uncultured Flavobacteriaceae bacterium
TACTTTTGCTTTAATATGGTGCAAACCGGAGAACAAATAGCTAGTACAGCTTCAGAACGATATTTATTGGTGTATATGATTGCTGTTTTAGTAATTGTAACAACACTTGTTATTGTGTTTTTTGTAGTATTTCAAAAACGAAAAAACAAATTGATGCTTGATAAAATTAAGCAACAACAAGCTTTTGAAGAAGAACTTACTCAAATACAAACTGAAACTCAAGAACAAACTCTTAAGAATATTGGTTGGGAATTACATGATAATGTAGGGCAGCTCTTGGCTTTTGCAAGTATGCAACTAAGTATTTTGAAAACTCAGGTTACTGACGATGTTAAAGAAAAGTTTAAGGATACATCAGACGCTTTAAGTGATAGTTTAAAAGAAGTGCGCTCGTTATCAAGAACATTAAATAATGAAGTTGTACTTAATATTGGTTTTGAAAAATCGATTACAAATGAGTTAAACCGTCTTAAAAAAATGAAATTTACCTCTGCACAACTTTCAATTAAAGGTGATAAATTAGATTTTAAAGACAGAAAACACGAAATTATTATTTTTAGAATTATACAAGAATTTTTATCAAACTCGGTAAAATATTCCGAAGCAAAAAACCTTGGTGTTATTTTAGAATATTTACCAAATAGTATAAAAATTACAGCATCAGATGACGGAAAAGGGTTTGATATAAATATTATTGAAAAAGGCTCTGGTTTAATTAATATGAAAAGTAGAGCCGCTCTTATTAATGCAGAATTTAGCTTAACATCTAAACCAAATGAAGGCGTACAATTAACTTTAAATTACCCACTAAGTTAGGGGCAGGCATCCCAAATAGCATCTTTTGGTAATGGTGCAATAATTTTTATTTCTTCTTTTGAAACAGGATGAATGAACTGTATTTGTCTTGCATGAAGGCTAATACTTGCATCTTTATTACTTCTATCAAATCCATATTTTAAGTCACCTTTAATTGAGCAACCAATATTTGACAATTGACAACGTATTTGGTGATGCCTTCCTGTTTCTAAGTTAATTTCTAATAAAAAATAATTATCTAACTTTTTGAGTAATTTATAATGAAGAATGGCCTTTTTGCTATCAGTAATTTTTTTTGTGTAAGAATATGACTTGTTGTTTTTTGGATTCTTTTTTAACCAATTAATGAGTGTGTCTTGATTTTTTTGAGGTTTGTTTTTAACAATAGCCCAATATGTTTTACTAACTTCTTTTGTGACAAATAGCTTGTTTAAACGTGGTAAAGCTTTTGAAGTTTTTGAAAAAATAACTAAACCTGTTGTTGGTCTGTCTAAACGATGTACAGTGCCTAAATATACATTCCCAGGTTTATTGTATTTGTATTTAATGTATTCTTTAACAACATCACTTAAAGGTTTGTCTCCAGTTTTATCGCCTTGTACAATATCGCCAGCACGTTTGTTTACAATGATGATGTGATTATCTTCAAATAATACTTGTAAGTTAGATTTGTTAGATAAAATCTTAGACATATTAGATAGTTAGAAAAAAATTATAATTTAGACTTTTAGAGTTGATTTAAATTTCGAAATCATTTTCTAAAATGAACTTTAAATTAATAGTAATAAGTAATTGTGTTTCAATTTCGGAACAAGAACCTAAAACAATTTTTAAGAATCTTGAAATTTTTTTATAAATCTTAGAACAAAATAATTTACTTCTTTTCCAAATTTGGAGTTCTTTGAATTTATGCGCCATTTAATAAATATAATTTTCTATATATCTAACCAACCTAAACTAATATTGCTCTTTATCATTTGGAAAACTAACAGATTTCACATCATCAACATATTGAGAAATTGCAGTTGTCATATCTTCATATAAATTCATATAACGGCGTAAAAAGCGCGGATTAAACTCATGTGTCATTCCTAACATATCATGTAGTACTAAAACTTGTCCGTCTACACCATTTCCAGCACCAATACCAATAATAGGAATAGAAACACTTTCGGCAACTTGTTTTGCAAGTTTAGCAGGAATTTTTTCAAGAACAATTCCGAAACACCCAATTTTCTCAAGCATTTTGGCATCTTTAATTAAATCTTCAGCTTCTTGTTCTTCTTTAGCACGAACGGTATAAGTTCCAAACTTATATATAGATTGTGGGGTTAATCCTAAATGACCCATTACAGGGATTCCAGCATTTAAAATACGTTTTATAGATTCTTTTACTTCGCGTCCACCTTCCATTTTTACAGAGTGTGCTCCACTTTCTTTCATAATTCTAATAGCAGAACGTAGTGCTTCTTTGGGGTCGCTTTGGTAACTTCCAAAAGGTAAATCTACAACAACTAAAGCACGATCTATAGCACGAATTACAGAAGATGCATGATATATCATTTGGTCTAACGTAATTGGTAATGTAGTTTCATGACCAGCCATAACATTACTTGCAGAATCACCAACTAGAATAACATCAATTCCAGCTCCATCAACAATTTTCGCCATGGTATAATCGTATGCTGTAAGCATTGATATTTTTTCGCTATTGGCTTTCATATCAATTAGTGTTTTTACGGTAATTCGTTTATATTCTTTTTTTGCTACAGACATATTTTGCTTTTTGTAATAGAATGTAAAAGTAATAAATTAAGTATATACTGTTAAACTTTTCTTTAAGCGTCAATATGATAATATCTTATAAAGTAAATTCGCTTAAAATCTATAATTATGGCACGAGCAATATTTTATTTAGTACTATTAATCACAACTAGTATTCATGCACAAATTGATGATAAAATAGAAGTAAAGGCCGTGGTTGATATGTTTTTTGAAGGCTTTCATAAAGGAGATACTACACTTATGAAATCTGTTATGATGGACAAAGTATTTATGCAAACAGCTTATAGAGATAAAGAAGGTAAAGATATTTTAGTTACTGATGAACCTGAAAAATTAATTGAAGCTATTGCAAATAGACCTGCTGACCAAAAATGGGATGAACGTTTATTAAGTTATAGCATACAAGTTGATGGTAATATGGCTAATGCTTGGACTGAATATGAGTTTTGGTTTAATGGTGAATTTAGCCATTGTGGTGTTAATTCATTTCAATTATTTAAAGATGGTAATCAATGGAAAATTATTTATTTAATTGATACGAGAAGACGTTTAACTTGTGGCAAAGAGTAAGCAAGTATAGTGTTAGGGATTGCAGTGAAATACAAAAGATTGTAACGGAAAGCCCGACCCTTGGGTAACTACGAAAAACATATTAGGAAAGTTTTATTTTAATGCTGACATCGTGTCAGCATTTTTTTGTTGGCATAAAGATTGACTAGTAGAATAATATAAAATTTAATATTATGAGAACTACAAACAATAAATTTACCAATACACTTAACGCTAAAAAAAAGGGCTATGTGTGGAATTCAAAAAGACGTTTTTAGTAACGCTAGGTAAATAGAAATTACGATTTATAAAAAAATAAAAACAACAAATTAAAGTATAAAATATTATGAGTAAAATTATTGGAATCGATTTAGGAACAACCAACTCTTGCGTTTCGGTTATGGAAGGTAATGAACCTGTTGTAATCCCAAACGCTGAAGGTAAACGTACTACACCATCGGTAATCGCTTTTGTTGAAGGCGGGGAAATTAAAGTTGGAGACCCAGCAAAAAGACAAGCAGTTACAAACCCTACAAAAACAGTTTATTCTATTAAACGTTTTATGGGGAATAAATATTCTGAGTCTAAAAAGGAAGCAGAACGTGTACCATATAAAGTAGTAAAAGGCGATAATGATACACCACGCGTAGATATTGATGGTCGTTTATATACACCACAAGAATTATCGGCAATGGTACTTCAAAAAATGAAGAAAACAGCCGAAGATTATTTAGGTCAAGATGTGAATGAAGCAGTAATTACTGTTCCTGCATATTTTAACGATGCACAACGTCAAGCAACAAAAGAAGCTGGTGAGATTGCAGGTTTAAAAGTTCGTAGAATCATTAACGAACCAACTGCCGCTGCTTTAGCTTACGGAATGGATAAGAAAGGTGTTGACCAAACTATTGTTGTTTTTGATTTTGGTGGAGGAACACATGATGTTTCTATTCTAGAATTAGGTGATGGCGTTTTTGAAGTTTTATCTACAGATGGAGATACACATTTAGGTGGAGATGATGTTGATGAAAAAATCATTAATTGGTTAGCTGATGAGTTTAATGCCGAGGAAGGTATGGACTTACGTAAAGACCCAATGTCTTTACAACGTTTAAAGGAGGCTTCTGAAAAAGCTAAAATTGAATTATCATCTGCTGAACAAACAGAAATCAATTTACCTTATATAACAGCTACTGCGAGTGGTCCAAAACACTTAGTGCGTACATTAACACGTTCGAAATTCGAGCAGTTAATAGACGGTTTAATTAAACGTACTATCGAGCCATGTGCTTCTGCATTAAAAGCAGCTGGATTAAAAAAAGGAGACATTGACGAAATTATTTTAGTTGGTGGTTCTACACGTATTCCTGCTGTACAAGCTGCAGTAGAAAAATTCTTTGGAAAAACACCAAGTAAAGGTGTTAATCCTGATGAAGTTGTAGCAGTTGGTGCAGGTATTCAAGGTGGTGTTTTATCTGGAGATGTTAAAGATGTGCTACTTTTAGATGTTACACCTTTATCTCTTGGTATTGAAACAATGGGAAATGTGATGACTAAGCTTATTGAAGCTAATACTACAATTCCTACTAAGAAATCTCAAGTATTCTCAACAGCAGCAGATAATCAACCTTCGGTAGAAATTCATGTACTACAAGGAGAAAGAACAATGGCTGCTGATAACAATACTATTGGTCGTTTTCATTTAGACAGTATTCCACCAGCAAGACGCGGAACACCACAAATTGAAGTGACTTTTGATATTGATGCTAACGGAATTATACACGTTACAGCAGGAGATAAAGCGACAGGTAAGACACAAGATATTCGTATTGAAGCATCTTCTGGTTTAACGGATGAGGAAATTCAAAAAATGAAAGCTGATGCTGAAGCAAATGCTGATGCTGATGCTGAAGCTGCTGAAAATGCTAAGAAATTAAACGAAGCAGATTCAATGATTTTTCAGACTGAAAAGCAATTAGAAGAATTTGGTGATAAATTATCTGATGATAAAAAGAAACCAATAGAAGAAGCTTTAGAAGAGTTGAAAAAAGCTTACGAAACTAAAGATTTGGAAGTTATTTCTCCAGCTTTAGATAAAATAAACGAAGCTTGGAAAGTAGCATCTGAAGAAATGTATAAAGCACAAGCTGATGCTCAAGGTGGAGATTCGACTGGCGGTGACGGAAATGCTGATGCAAGTTCTGATGAAGAAAGTGATGTTGAAGATGTTGACTTTGAAGAAGTGAAGTAATTGTTATACTGAACTTGTTTCAGTATCTTATTCAAATAAAAAACGCAATCAAAAATGATTGCGTTTTTTTATGGTAAAAATTTAAAGCTATGCATGCATAATATTTATTATATTTGTTTCACACAAACAGAAAAACATGTCAACTAAACTCACACAACTTTTAAATATTAAATACCCAATAATTATGGCACCAATGTTTTTGGTTTCTAATGTTTCTATGGTAATAGAAGCAATGAAAGGTGGTATTGCTGGTTGTATTCCTGCTCTTAATTATAGAACTTTAGATGAATTAAGAAAAGCTTTGCAAGAATTAAAAGCAGCTAAAGTAGAGGGTGGTTCCTACGGTTTTAATTTGATTGTCAATAAATCTAATATAAAATACAAAGACCAATTACGTGTAATTTGTGAAGAAGGGTGTGATTTTTTAATAACCTCTTTAGGAAGTCCGGAAGAAACCATTAATCAAGCGCATAAGGTTGGGATTAAGGTTTTTTGTGATGTTGTAGATTTAAAATTCGCTCAAAAGGTTGAAGGTTTAAAAGCAGATGCAATTATTGCTGTAAATAATGAAGCAGGTGGACATAGAGGAGGAATTACACCAGAAGTGTTAATTAAAGAATTAACGGCAAATAGTAATATTCCAATTATTTCTGCTGGTGGAGTTGGACGAAAATCAGATATTGATGATATGTTAAGTTATGGAGCAGAAGGTGTTTCTGTAGGTAGTCCTTTTATTGCATCAATCGAAGCTAGCGTCACAGACGAATACAAGCAAGCTTGTGTAAACTATGGTGCTAAAGATATAGTAATGACGCAACGAATTTCTGGCACGCCATGTACAGTAATTAATACACCTTATGTTCAAAAAATTGGAACAAATGAATCTTGGATAGAATCGGTTTTAAATAAAAATAAGAAACTAAAAAAATGGGTTAAAATGATTCGTTTTTCAATTGGAATGAAAGCTACAGAAAAAGCAGCTAAAAAAGCGACTTATAAAACCGTTTGGGTTGCAGGGCCAAGTATTGAGTACACCACCGAGATTTTGCCAACACGAGAAATTATTAAAGGTTTAGTTGGTAACTAAAGCTGTTTGTTTTTTCTTTTTCTTGCCAACAAATAAATTAATAGTCATACTAGCTGTTAAACCACCAAGTGTTGTAGCGGCTATTTCACCTGTATCAAATCTTTCATTTTCACTAACATCAATAAGTTCTTTAGTAAGTCCAGCTAACGCTGAAACTCCTAGACTATACCAAAATGCTTTTTTCTTGTTTTTTGTAGTTGTGTAAACTATTGTATAAGTAGTTGCTGAAATTAATGCACCAGCAGCTAAATGTAATTTATCATCACCAGATACAAATTGGGCACTACATATATTGGAACCTGCAAATAATAGAATTAAAGATGTAATTAATATTTTCATAATGTATATAGAATATTTATTCGCTAGAAAAATATTGGTTTTCTTTGGAAAATAATAATAAAATCGACTAGATTGATAATTGCAAGGTGAAATACCCGTTATTATTTTGTTGATATTATGTGAGTTATACATTATTAGTATATAAAATTCAGTATTTAATTTCTTTTTTAAACTCGATTTTAATTACTAATCTAGCGTTCTATAAAATTAGGTTATCATGTAATTTATAGTATTTTCAAAAACTATTTATTCTCATTGAAAAACCACGTTTTTAGAAAGTGACCACAAGAATTATAATCGCAATGGAGAAGCTTTTAATATTGGTGAAACTTTTGCTGGTTTGCCTTTTGAAACAGGAATAGAATTGGTTGAAGAAATAAATGTTTTAGAGTAACATCAAAATAATTTGTTTAATTTTCTGTTAATAAATTTTAAGTTTGCTATTGCTTAACACAAAACGTTATATTACCTTTGCAGTAGCAATATTAAAATTATACTTTACACAATTATGTTCGATTTTGATCAATATTTAGGTTTTTTAGCATTTTTAAGCATACTTACTTTAGGCTTTTGGTTAATGATATTTTTAATAACCTTTGTAATTCCTTACTGGATTGGTGGAGCTTTAATAGAAAGGTTTAAAGAAATACGTGATGAGAAAAAGGCTAAACGCGAAGCATTATAACATTAATTGTTAACATATATAAAAAAGGAAGCTAAATTAGCTTCCTTTTTTTTGTGCAATAATATTTCCTTTTTTTAATTGGTGTGTTTATCCTTCAAACTCAAAACCTTGTCCGCCTCCGCCACCTCGGTTTCCTCTTTTTTTCTTTTGATTAAATCGGTAAGTAAACGATAAGTTAATACTACGACCAGCTCGCCATTGCATTTCTCGTGTACTTAAAAATGTTTCGGTTTCAATATCTCCTCTAAATTTTCTGCTATCAAATAAATCATTAACACTAACAGCAATAGAAGCTTTGTCTTTAAACAAATCTTTACTAAATGCCATATTTGCTGATATATTTCCTTTTCTTTTGTTTTGAGAATCTTCTCTAGGTGCTCTATAGCGCATGTTTGTTTGCCAATCGATAGAACCTGGTAATGTGTATTTATTATTTAATCTAAAAGACCAGTTAATATCATCTGAATAAAAATCTGTTCCATCAAATTCGCCTTCTGTTTTAGTTTTAAAAATATTAAAATCACTATTTATACGCCATTTTTTTGAAGGGCTATACGTTAAATTAAACTCGAAACCATAACGGTCGTTAGTAGCAACATTAATCGGGCCTCTTTGTATTACAGGAACATCTGTACCATTAATTTCTACAGTTCCGCCTGTTTCTTTACTAATCCATTCAATAACATCTGTTGAGCGTTGAAAATATAAAGAAGAGCTTAATGTGAATTTTCCGAAACGATTTAAATATCCTAAGTCATATTTTTCGGAATAAGTTGGATCTAAATCTGGATTTCCTTGAAAAATATTCGTTAAACTAGATCTTGATGGAAATGGATTTAAGAAGAAAGACCAAGGTCTACGTAATCTTCTGTTAAAACCTAGTGTGATATTTTGGTCTTCGCTTATTTCATAGTTTAAATTTACTGTTGGAAATAAGCCGGTATAACTTTTCTTTTTAAAATCACCACTTGTTGGTTGATCTATAGTTATTCTGGTATTCTCCATTCTAAGACCAAATAGGAACGAGAATTTATTAATTTTACTACCAAACTGAGTATATATAGCATTAATATAATTTTTGTAATTAAAGAGATTAGTTAAGTTGTTATCTACTTCAAAACCATTAGTTGATTGATTAAAAAGCTCAACAGTGTAGTCGGTAGATTTATCACTAAAATCACCACGATACCCTAATTCAAACTGGCTATTTTCATTAATAGGTAGTGTATAATCCGTTCTTAGTAAAATTTTAGTTTCATCTTCTAAAGTTTCATTTTTTTCAGAATCTAAACCATTTTCATTTATTAATGAATTTTTATTTTGCTCGTTGTCTTCGTATTGAAAATCAAACGTAAGCTTGTGTCCACTAGTTTCAAAATCTTTATTAAAATTTAAAGAATATTGTATGGTTTTACGATCATTTAATTCTGGAGATAAACGAATGCTTTCACCTGTTAAATCTAAGTTTTCATCAAGTTGCAATATTTTACTTATAGAATTTGATTCACTTTCACGGTCATTATAAACAAGTGAAGTCGTTATAGAAGACGAATTGTTTATATACCATTCTAAGCCTAAATTTGTTGTTAAACCATTATTTGTATTTGTCCAGTCTCTTTTTTCATCTAAGATATTTCCAGTTTGTTTATAACGTGTATATGAATATGAATGACCAAGAGATTCACGATAATTATAAGACGTTGTATTGAAAAAGTTAATATCTCCAGTTCTGTAATTTACATTTCCTGAAAGTCCACCAGAATTTGGATGCCCAACATTGGCAGTAATGGCTCCATTAAATCCTTGAAGTTTGCTACGGCGCAGTATAATATTAATAATTCCAGCAGTTCCTTCAGATTCGTATCTTGCTGAAGGTGATGTAATTACTTCTACTTTTTCAATAGATTCTGCTGGCAATTGTTTTAACGCATCAGTAGAATTCAAACCAACTAAACCTGATGGTTTTCCGTTAATTAAAATACGAACATTTTCGTTTCCTCTTAAAGCAATATTACCTTCTGCATCTACAGAAACCGAAGGAACATTATCTAAAACATCGCTAACATTTCCACCTCTTACAGTTAAATCTTTACCAACATTATAAATTTTCTTATCAAGTCTTAATTCTACAGTAGTACGTTCTGCAATAATTTCAACTTCTCCTAAAGATTCAAAATCTATTTCTAAAGTTAAAGTGCCTAAATTTATATTTTTAGAAAGTACTTTATCGTAATATGTTTTTGTTTTATATGAAATGTATTCTATTGTAACATTGTAAGTTCCTGTTGGAACAACAATAGAAAACTTTCCTTTTTCATTAGTAATTCCACCAGTAATAATTTTATTTTCTTTTTTGCTAAAAAAGGAAATAGTAGCATACTCTAAAGGTTCTTGATTTTCGTTATCAATTATTTTACCGGATACTGTAATATCTTTAGCGTAAGCTGATGAAATTGTTGTTTTTTTTTGATTTTGAGGTTGTGCTTTTAGATTTAATGTGAATAAAGTGAAACATAAAGCGTAAACGAATAATTTGTACATGGTTAGTTTTTGCATATTTAGACCGCAAAACTAGGGTATGGTTTAAGGTAAGTCAGTTAAATATTTGTTAAAAAAACTAGTGTAATTTTGTCTAAATCACATTTAAAATTGTTTCTGGAGGTCTACCAATTATTGCTTTATTGCCATTTATGACTATTGGGCTTTTTATTAAGCTAGGGTATTCAATAATTATTTTAATAAGTTCTTCGTCGGTAAAGTTTAAAGCTTTAAATAATGTTTTCCATAAAACGTGACTAGTTTTAATAATATCAACAGGTTTAAAATTTAGAAGGTTTAAAATTTTTTTTAACTTATTTTCGCTTAAAGCAAGGTTTTCATGCTTAATCTGAAACTCATTTTTGTGTTCTGTTTCAAGAATTTTTATACATTTTTTGGTAAGCTTACAATTTGGGTTGTGGTAGATTACAATCATATCAAAACATTTATTATATAGGTTGAAACTATATAATGTTTTGTCAATAATGATTGATATACCTTACAGAATTTATAAAATACTCTTTATTAATTCCGGTGGTCTACCAATTACTGCTTTGTCGCCATTTATTATTATTGGGCGCTCAATAAGTTTTGGGTTTTTAACCATGGCATCAATAATTTCTTTGTCGGTTAAATCCTTTCCTATGTAGTTCTCTTTCCAAATGACTTCGTTTTTACGTACTAAATCAATTGGTTTAATATTTAGAAGTTTGATGATATTTTTTAATTCATCTGGAGAAAGAGGTTCGTCTAAATATTTAATTACTTCAAAAGGTTTTTTAGAATTTTCTAAAATTTCTAATCCGCAACGCGATTTACTACAGCGGTTATTGTGATATATTTTTATCATGATATTTTAATATTATAAATTTTTAATTGTTTAATAAGAAGTTCAGGGCTTTTAAAATGAATGCCATTTTTTCCTAAAGCATTGGCAGCTTCAATATTTCTTAAATTGTCGTCTATAAAAATTGCATTTTTTGCTGTTATATCGTAACGTTTTAAAGTTAAATTATAAATATCCTCAAAAGATTTTCTAGTCTTTTCTACTCCTGAAATGACAATGCCTTCAAACCAATGTGAAAACTCAAACTTATTTAAAGCAATTGGAAATGTTTCGTGACTCCAATTGGTTAATGCTACTATTTTATACTGATTTAATTTTATAAGTTTATATAAAATAGAAACTGTTTCTCTAATAGCTTTATTAAGCATTTCTTCCCATTTGTTATAATATGCTTTTATTTCATTTTTTCTCTATCAACATTAAATCATCAATGAATACATATTCAGGATTCTAATCGATTAGAACGCCACCAAGGTCGAATATAATTGTATCTATTTTAATCACAATTGATTATCGTCTTCTACTTTTTGTCCCATCATCATTAAATAAGCTTTTAAAAAGGGCTCAATATTACCATCCATAACAGCATCAATATTTCCTGTTTCATGTGCTGTTCTAACATCTTTCACCAGTTTATATGGATGCATTACGTAGTTGCGAATTTGACTTCCCCATTCAATTTTCATTTTATCAGCTTCAATATCTTCACGTTGTGCTAATTGTTTTTGAAGTTCAATTTCATAGAGTTGAGATTTCAGCATTTGCATGGCACGAGTTCTGTTATCTTGCTGTGATCTAGTTTCCGAACACGAAATTCTTATTCCTGATGGTTTATGAGTTAATTGAACTTTGGTTTCAACTTTATTTACATTTTGGCCACCAGCACCACTTGATCGTGCTGTTACGATTTCTATATCTGCTGGATTAATATCAATTTCAATAGTATCGTCAACTAAAGGATAGACGTAAACCGAAGCAAAACTAGTATGGCGTTTCGCATTGCTATCAAAAGGAGAGATACGCACTAAACGGTGTACGCCATTTTCACCTTTTAACCAACCAAAAGCAAAATCGCCTTCAATTTCAATAGTTACTGTTTTTATGCCTGCAGTATCACCTTCTTGATAATTAAGCTCTTTAACTTTAAATCCGCTTTTTTCGGCAAACATGAGATACATGCGCATAAGCATTTGAGCCCAATCGCAACTTTCTGTTCCGCCAGCACCAGCAGTAATTTGTAAAACAGTACTTAGACTATCACCTTCTTCCGAAAGCATATTTCTAAATTCAATATCTTCAAGAAGTGTTGTTAATTTAGTATGTTGTTGCTCAACTTCATCAATAGTAGATTCGCCTTCTTTATAAAATTCGTATAAAACTTCTAAATCTTCTAAAAGTGTTTTCGTAGTATTGAAATCTTCAACCCATTTTTTTTTGACACGTAGTGATTTCATAATCACTTCTGCTGCTTTAGAGTCGTTCCAAAAATCGGGACTAAAGGTTTGCTCTTCTTCGTTTTGTATTTCTATAAGTTTAGCATCAACGTCAAAGATATTGCCTAAGTTTATCTAGGCGGAGATTAAGACCTTTAATTTGGTCGGATGTTATCATTGTAATTTTTATTTTGAACAAAAATAGAATTATTAAATCGTGTTCAAAACTAATCCAAGTAATTTTATATGTTAAAAATAGAAACCCAAGTTTTACATGCTTTTATGTGCTAATTAATTTATGTAAATTTATAGACTAAATTTTTTGTAATCACACAGTTTATTAAACTAATACAACTTTCCAAATGAAAAAACGCATATTATTAATAGTATTTTCTCTTTTTGTCACATTTGCATTTTCGCAAAAGGATAAGCCACTAAAGCATTATAAAGGTTATTTTAATTTTACTTATAACGAATCGGAAGATGAAATATTAATGGAGGTTAAAGACATAGATAAAGAATTTCTTTATGTAAGTGCATTATCTAGCGGAATAGGTTCTAACGATATAGGCTTAGATAGAGGGCAGTTAGGAGGGAGACACGTTGTGAAGTTTAAAAAAGCAGGGAATAAATTACTATTAATTCAACCAAATTTAAATTATAGAGCATTAACTAATAATGAGTTAGAACGTAAAAGCATAGAGCAAGCATTTGCAAAATCGGTGCTTTTTGGCTTTAAAATTAAGGAAGAAAAAAACGGTATCTATACTATTGATTTAACTCCTTTTTTAATGCAAGACACTCATGGTGTTTCAAATAAGTTAAAGAAGTCTAAAGAAGGTTCTTATAGTTTAGATGCAAGTAAAAGTGCAATTTCCTTAGATAGAACTAGGGCTTTTCCAAAAAATGTTGAATTTGATGTGTTATTAACTTTTAAAGGCCAACCAACGGGGCGTAATTTAAGAAGTGTTACACCAACTGGTTCGTTAGTAACAGTAAATCAGCATCATTCTTTTGTTGAATTACCAGACAATAATTTTAAACCACGAGTTTTTGATGTAAGAAGTGGGGTGATACCGATGTCGTATATGGACTATTCAACTCCAGTGCAAGAGCAAATAAGAAAACGTTACGTTATTCGTCATAGATTACAGAAAAAAAATGCAGGAGCTGCTAAAAGCGAAGTGAAAGAGCCCATTATTTATTATTTAGATAATGGTACGCCAGAACCTATTCGTTCTGCTTTATTAGAAGGGGTGAGTTGGTGGAATCAAGCTTATGAAGCGGCAGGATTTATTAATGGATTTCAAGTAAAAATGTTGCCAGTAGATGCAGATCCTTTGGATTGCAGATACAATGTAATACAATGGGTTCATCGTTCAACTAGAGGTTGGAGTTATGGAGGTTCAGTAACAGACCCAAGGACAGGGGAAATAATAAAGGGACATGTGAGTTTAGGAAGTTTGAGAGTACGTCAAGATTTTTTAATAGCTCAAGCTTTAATGAATAAACCATTTGTTGAGCGTGATGATAATTATCAACCAATGCTAGATATGGCCTTAGCTAGAATACGTCAACTAGGTGCGCATGAAGTAGGGCATACACTTGGGTTTACGCATAATTTTGCAGCAAGTACAAATGGTAGATCCTCAGTAATGGATTATCCACATCCTACTGTTTCTCTTAATAATGGAGAAGTAGATTTAAGTAATGCTTACGATGTTGGTATTGGAGATTGGGATAAAGTTATAGTTGCATATAGTTATTCGGAATTTGATAAAGATTCGAATGAAACTACCGAATTAAATAAAATCCTTGATAAAGCAAAAACTGATGGTTTGCGTTTTATTGCTGATAGCGATGCACGAGCACAAGGAGGTGCTCATGCTTTAGCGCATCTTTGGGATAATGGTAAAAGTGCTTCAGAAGAGTTAAATAATCTATTAGCAGTAAGAAAAAAAGCTATTTCAAATTTCTCGATTGATAATATACGTTCAAACGAGCCGTATTCTATGTTAGAAGACGTTTTTGTGCCATTGTATTTTTTCCATCGTTATCAAGCAGCAGCAGCAGCTAAAGTTGTAGGTGGCTTAGATTACAACTATGTAGTAAAAGGTGATGGACAACTAACAGTTAAAAGCGTAGATGTCTCTATACAAAAACAAGCATTAAGTGCATTATTAAATTCAATTAATGCCGAAACATTAGCAATTCCAAAAAATAAATTAAGTCTATTTCCTCCACGTGCTTTTGCTTATGGAAGAACAAGGGAATCCTTTAAAGGAAAAACAGGAGTTGCTTTCGATCCATTTAGTGCCGTATCAACAGCAAGTGAGATGACATTAAAGTTGTTACTACATCCTCAGCGTGCTAATAGAATGATTCAGCAAAAAAGCTTAGATACGAATCAATTAGGATTAGAAGATGTACTAAAAATTCTTATAGATAATACTTTTAATAAAAAACATAAAGATGTTTATTTAAAAGAGGTGCAACAAATGATAAATATTAATGTGTTACAACAAATAATGAACCTTGCAGTTAACGATAATGCCTTTTTTCAAGTGAATGCTATTGCAAACAAAGCGATTCAAAATATTGCAATGAATTTAGATAATAGTACTTACGGATTGCAGTATGTACGATTAATAAAGCGCTTTAATGAAAAGCCAGAAGCGTTTAAATTAGAATTAGCTCCTAAAATTCCAGATGGTTCGCCAATTGGAAGTGGTATTTGTAATTATATATCAAACTAATTTATGACCATAGACCTAAGAAGCGATACCGTTACCAAACCAACAAAACCTATGTTGGAAGCTATGATGCAAGCTAAAGTTGGCGACGATGTTTTTAAAGAAGACCCAACTGTAAACGAGTTAGAAAAACGAATAGCAAGTATGTTTGGTAAGCCAAAAGCTTTGTTTTTTCCTTCTGGTACAATGGCAAATCAAACCGCAATAAAATTGCACACAAATCCGGGAGATCAAGTGATTTGTGATAAATATGCTCATATTTTTAATTATGAATCTGGAGGCGCAGCATTTAATAGTGGTGTGTCTTGTAATTTAATTGATGGAAATAGAGGTATGTTTACCGCAAATCAAGTTAAGGAAGCCATAAACCCAAATGCGTTTTATTATAGTAAAACAAGTTTAGTTGAAATAGAGAACACGACAAATAAAGGTGGAGGTGCATGTTGGGATTTTGACGAAATAAAAAAAATCAGAAAAATTTGTGATGAAAATAATTTAGGTTTTCATTTAGATGGTGCCAGAATATGGAATGCTTTGGTTACTAAAAACGAAACAGCTAAGCAGTATGGAGATGTTTTCGATACTATTTCGGTGTGTTTAAGTAAAGGTTTAGGTTGCCCAATAGGGTCAGTTTTGGTAGGTAACGAGAAGATTATGGAAAACGCTATTAGAATAAGAAAAATATTTGGCGGTAATATGAGGCAAGTTGGTTATTTGGCAGCGGCAGGATTATATGCTTTAGATAATAATATGGATAGATTAGCTGATGACCATAATAGAGCAAAAGAAATAGGGGAGACGTTAAGTAAATTATCAATAATAAAAACAGTTGAACCTATTGAAACTAATATTGTAATTTTCGAGTTGAATAGCGATGTTGACGAAACAGGTTTTGTACAAAAATTAACAGATAACAACATTCATATAATAGGAATGGGTGGCGGAAAATTACGTATGGTTACGCATTTAGATTATACCGGTGTTATGCATGAAAAGTTTCTTGATTTTATAAGAAGTATTTAGTTTTTATTCAACAAAATTTCAATTTCTTTAGGTATAAAAAGTTCTTCTTTTGTTGGATATACAAGAATGGTATATTTAAAGCTATCATTAATCCGATAAATTTTCTTATCGGTTTTAAAAAATCATTTTTTGTTGAACAACTAATAAATAGCCAAGATTAAAAAAAGAGAAAGTGATATTGAATTTTTTATAAGTTTCATTCTACTTAAACATATCCATTCCAGAAATATTAGGCATACCTTCTTTAGCAACTGCAGATAGTTCCGCTTCATTAATACTTGTAGCTCTTTCAATAGCTTTGTTAAGTGTTAAAACAAGATAATCTTCAAGTTGTTCTTTGTCTGCTAGCAATTCATCATCAATCGTAATAGATTTTATTTGTCTATTCGCTGTAAGTGTTACTTGTAATAAATTATCACTGCTTTTTTCATCAATTAAAACTGTATCCAAACGTTTTTTAGTTTCTTCAACTTTCTTTTGGGCTTCTTTAAGTTTGCCCATCATACCCATCATATCTCCAAACATAATTTTATAAATTTTAATTCAACGCAAAGCTATTTAATTTTTATACTTTTGAATGCTAAAATTAAGAATAAATATTTCTCTCTTTTGAAAAACACAATTTCTCCTCCAATTGCTAAAAAGCAACCTAAAGAACTTTCTATTCATAATGATGTAAGAATCGATAATTACTATTGGTTAAATGATAAAGAAAATCCTGAAGTAATTGATTATTTAAATAATGAAAATAAGTATACCAAAAGTATGATGAAGCATACTGAAGGCTTTCAGAAGAATTTATTTGAAGAAATGAAAGGTAGAATTAAAGAAGACGATACTTCAGTGCCATACAAATTAAATGGATATTGGTATATAACTCGTTTTGAAAAAGGACAGGATTACCCAATATATTTGCGTAAAAAAGAAACTTTAGATGCATCAGAAGAAATTTTGTTTAATTGTAATGATATGGCAAAAGACCATTCTTATTTTAAATTAGGCGGTATTTCAATAAGTCCAGACAATACGTTAGCAGCTTTTTCTACCGATACAGTTAGTAGACGTCAATATACTATTCAAATTAAAAATTTAGTTACAGGTGAAATTTATTCAGATAAAATAAAAAATACAACTGGAAGCGCAACTTGGGCGAGCGATAATAAAACGCTGTTTTATACAATTAAAGATGAAGTGACGTTGCGTTCACATAAAGTTTTCAAACATAAATTATATACAGAAACAAAAGAAGATGTTGAGGTTTATTATGAGGCAGACGATACATTTAACACGTTTGTATACAAATCAAAATCTAAAAAATATATCATTATTGGGTCTTCAAGTACAGTAAGTACAGAATATCGTTTTTTAAATGCTGATACACCAGATGGAGATTTTAAGATATTTCAAGAACGTCAACGTGATTTAGAATATAGTATAGCGCATTATGAAACATCATTTTATATTATTTCAAATAATGATGAATCAACAAATTTCAAGCTATCAAAAACAAACGAAAACACTACAGAAAAGTCACATTGGCAAGATGTTATTCCTCATAGAAAAGATGTTTTATTAGAAGATATTGAAATTTATAAAGATTATTTAGTAGTAAATGAGCGTAAAAACGGACTAAATAATTTGCACATTATGAGTTGGGACGGAAATGAAGATTATTATTTGCCTTTTAATTCTGAAACATACACAGCATATATTGGTAATAATCCCGATTTTGATAGCCATATTTTGCGGTATGGATACAACTCATTGACTTGTCCAAGTTCGGTTATAGATTATAATTTTAAAACGAAACAAAGTGAAATAAAAAAGGAGCATGAAGTTTTAGGAGGAAAATTTAATAAAGATAATTATATATCTGAGCGTATTTGGGCAACAGCGAAAGATGGTGTAAAAGTGCCAATTTCCTTAGTTTATAAAAAAGGGACAGAATTAGACGGAACAAGCCCTTTGCTACAATATGCATATGGTTCGTACGGTTCAACTATAGATCCCTCTTTTTCAAGTATTCGTTTAAGTATGCTTGATAGAGGTTTTATTTATGCTATTGCTCACGTTCGTGGAAGTGAATATTTAGGTAGAAATTGGTATGAAAACGGTAAATTATTAACTAAAATAAATACGTTTACAGATTTTATTGATTGCTCAAAACATTTGATTGCTCAAAATTACACTTCAAATAGGCATTTATATGCTTATGGAGGTTCGGCAGGCGGATTATTAATGGGAGCAATTATTAATATGAATCCAGAATTATACAACGGTGTTTTAGCAGCTGTTCCTTTTGTTGATGTGGTTACCACAATGTTAGATGATACAATTCCATTAACAACAGGAGAGTATGACGAATGGGGAAATCCTAATAACATTGAATATTATAACTATATGAAATTGTATTCACCTTACGATAATGTTGAAGCTAAAGAATACCCACATATGTTAGTAACAACTGGTTTGCACGATTCTCAAGTGCAATATTGGGAACCTGCAAAATGGGTAGCAAAACTTAGAGAGTTAAAAAGTGATTCTAATACACTATTACTTCATACGGATATGGATTCTGGTCATGGTGGTGCTTCAGGTCGTTTTGAGAGCTTAAAAGAAGTCGCATTAGAGTATGTTTTCTTATTAGATTTAGAGGGAATTCATGCTTAATCAAAAAAAAATGTTTATTTTTGTCAGGTTTTAAGTTACACTTATTTTTAGTAATATTACTGTAGCTTATAAAAAGCATTTATGAAACACAAAAATCAGGTTTTTGATAGTGTATTAGATTTAATAGGTAAAACTCCGCTTATTAGACTTAATAAAATAACTTCGAAGTATAAAGGTAACTTTTTTGCAAAAGTAGAAGCCTTTAATCCAGGACATTCTTCAAAAGATAGAATAGCACTTTACATAATAGAGCAAGCTGAAAAGCAAGGCATTTTAAAACCAGGCGATACCATTATAGAAACTACCTCTGGTAATACAGGTTTTAGTATTGCTATGGTTAGTATAATTAAAGGTTATAATTGCGTTTTAGCAGTAAGTTCTAAATCATCGGCAGATAAAATAGACATGCTAAAAACAATGGGAGCAAAGGTTTATGTTTGTCCTGCGCATGTTAGTGCAGACGATTCTAGGTCTTATTATCAAGTTGCTAAACGTTTGCATGAAGAAATAAAAGGTTCGGTATATATAAACCAGTATTTTAATCAATTGAATATTGATGCGCATTATCTGTCTTCAGGTCCAGAAATTTGGAATCAAACTGAAGGTAAAATAACACATCTTATTGCCTGTAGTGGAACTGGAGGAACTATTTCTGGTATAGCAAAGTATTTAAAAGAGCAAAATTCAGATATTAAAGTTATTGGTGTGGATGCTTTTGGTTCTGTGATTAAAAAATATCATGAAACAAGAGAGTTTGATGCAGAAGAAATTTATCCGTACAGAATTGAAGGTTTAGGTAAAAATTTAATACCAACAGCTACAGATTTTGATGTTATTGATGAATTTGTAAAAGTAACAGATGAAGAAAGTGCACATACAGCTAGATTAATTGCAAGAACAGAAGGTTTATTTGTTGGTTACACATCTGGTGCAGCAATGCAAGCTATTAAGCAATTAAACGAACAAGGAAGATTTGCAGAAAACGATAATGTTGTTGTAATATTTCCAGACCACGGTTCGCGTTATATGAGTAAAATTTATAGTGATAAATGGATGCAAGAACAAGGATTTTTCGATAGTATTCATGAAGAATCAGCAGAAACTATCCAGTATATAAAATAATATTTACAAAACATATTGAAAAAAGAGGTGGATTTTTGATATAACAAAAAACTACCTCTTTTTTTATTTTATGAATAATTGAACGGTAAAAATTATGTTCAAACCATATAAATATTTAATTTTGCAATAACTAACTAAAACTTAAAAAGCATTCATCATACAATATTTAATTGTATGTGTTTGATTTTGATAGCACTAAGATTTATAATAGATGAGAGATTTATTTGAAAAGATTTATAAAGATAAAGGACCATTAGGAAAGTGGGCTTCACAAGCAGAAGGTTATTTTGTATTTCCTAAATTAGAAGGCGAGATATCTAACCGAATGAAGTTTCAAGGAAAAGATGTTATTACTTGGAGTATTAATGATTATCTAGGATTGGCTAACCATCCAGAAGTACGTAAAGTAGATGCACAAGCAGCTGCAGATTACGGTTCTGCATATCCAATGGGAGCAAGAATGATGTCTGGTCATACAGGTTTACATGAACAACTTCAAAATGAATTAGCAGAATTTGTAAATAAAGAAGCTTCTTATTTATTAAATTTTGGGTATCAAGGCATGGTTTCTACCATTGATGCCTTAGTTTCAAAAAATGACATTATTGTTTATGATGTTGATGCACATGCCTGTATTATTGATGGAGTAAGATTGCATCATGGAAAGCGTTTTACTTACAGACATAACGATATAGAAAGTTTAGAAAAAAACTTAGATAGAGCTACTAAAATGGCTGAACAAACTGGAGGAGGGATTTTAGTAATTTCTGAAGGTGTGTTTGGTATGCGTGGAGAACAAGGACGTTTAAAAGAAATAGTAGCGCTTAAAGAAAAATATAATTTTAGATTTTTTGTTGATGATGCACATGGTTTCGGTACACTTGGTAAAACAGGAGCAGGAGCAGGAGAAGAGCAAGGTGTTCAAGATGGTATAGATGTATATTTTGCAACGTTTGCAAAAGCTATGGCAAGTACAGGAGCATTTATAGCAGCAGACCAAGAAATTGTTGATTATTTAAAATACAACTTGCGTTCTCAAATGTTTGCTAAATCGTTACAGATGCAATTAGTTGTTGGTGCTTTAAAGCGTTTAGATATGCTGAGAACAATGCCAGAATTAAAACAAAATTTATGGACTATTGTTGATACGCTGCAATCTGGATTAAAAGAGCGTGGTTTTGATATTGGAACAACACAAAGTTGTGTGACACCTGTGTTTTTAAATGGAAGTATTCCCGAGGCAATGGCATTGGTTAGAGATTTACGTGAAAACTACGGAATATTCTGTTCTATAGTGGTTTATCCTGTTATACCTAAAGGATTAATATTACTTAGAATGATTCCTACGGCTACACATACTTTGGAAGATGTATCAGTAACATTAGATGCTTTTGATGCTATTAGAACACGTTTAGAAAACGGAACTTACAAGCGTTTATCTGCCGCAGTTATGGCAGCAATGGGAGAATAAAATTTTCAAAATATAAATAAGAATAAATCCGATTTAATAATCGGATTTATTTTATGCAATATCTTTTTTAAACGTGCAACGTTTTTTGTGTGTTACGGGATTAAAGTTTTTCCAAATTTTATGAATTGCTGTGTTGTCTGCTAGTTCTGGTGTTCGCAAACATTCAACAATTCCTTTTTTACTAAAACTCTCATGAAACTCATTAAAAACAATCGCATGTACGCCTTTGTTTTGGTAGTCTGGATGTACTCCAATTAAATAGAATGTTACTTTTTTACTATGTTTTTTAGCATGTAATAAATGTCGTATTCCAAAAGGGAATAATCTTCCATTCATTTTTTGTAAAGCTTCAGCATACGACGGCATTACAATTCCAAAGGCTACTAATTCATCATTTTCATCAACAACAAATTTGATGTATTCTGGATTTATAAAGCTTAAAAATTTCTTTTTAAAATAGGTAATTTGTATATCGGTAATTTTTACAAATGAAGATAGTGATGAATAGCTTTTGTTAAATAAATCAAACATTTTATCAGCATAAGGCATCACTTCGCTTGTTTTAGAAAAATACAAAGGTTTTAATTTGTAGCGTTTTTTTATGATTTCTTGTATTCTATAAAAATTTTCCTTTTTAATATCAGAAAAAGCGTGTTTGTTTTCTAAGTATTCCTTTTCTATTTTATATCCAAGTTGCTCAAAATGAGAAGCGTAATACGGATGGTTATACCATGTTATCATGGTGCCTATATGGTCAAATCCATAAGTTAAAACGCCTACTTTGTCTAAATTAGAAAACCCGACAGGGCCTTCTATGTATTCAAGATTATTTTCTTTACCAATAGAGTTTACTTTTTCAAGTAGAGCTTTAGTAATATCAACATCATCAATAACATCAAACCAACCGAAACGCATCTTTTTTAAATCCTGATCTTTAACTTCCAGCCAGTTAATTATGGCAGCAATACGACCAACAATTTCATCATTTCTATATGCAAGAAACAGAGTAGCTTCGGCATCATTAAAAACAGGGTTTTCTTTTTTGTTGAAAGTTTTAATTTCCTGACTAATAATAGGTGGAACCCAGTATTTTGAGTCTTTATATAATTTAAAAGGAAATTTTACAAAAGCTTTTAAATCTTTTTTTGTTTTAACTTCTTTTACTACAATCATATTTAAGCGGAAATTCTTTGCCTTTTAATTATCGTCAAAATCTGTATCATCTCGTTTTTGTTTTTTATTAACTTCTTTGGCTTCAATATTTTTATTCTTTTTCTTCTTGTTTTTATTTCGTTTAGATCTTCTTTTACCCTCATCTTTTGCATCAGTTCCATTGTCAATTTCTTTGTCTTTATGAAAATCTAATCTATATGATGCTCCAAAATTCACACCAAAAACTGATGGCGTGTCTTTTGTATTAAAGGTTAATGCAGTATCTAACTGAAAATCTTCACCCCATAAATACGCACCGCCAAATCTAAAAAGATTGTCTGCATAAAAATCGCTCTGAATACCTTGAGCTTCACCAAAAATCACCCATTTAGGGTTAAATGAATGTGTAAGTGTTAATATATATTGAAAATCAGATTGTTCAGAACCAATTCTATCTTTTATTAAATTCATTACAAATACCCAACCGCCAGCAAAATTATTTTGAGTAGCAATCATAACTTTAGGGCTAAAACCTTCAACTCCTGGAGCGGTATATGGATTGTCTTTAGTGTCGAAATTTGCTCCTAAATAAACAGATACAGCAGGAATTAAAGATTTCCATTTAAAACGATGATTAGCATTCCAGCTATATAAATTTGGTTTACTGTCTTCTGAGTTTTTATAAGGGTCGTACACTAAATATTTTGCGCCAATAGCAATGCTTTTAAAGTTTGAACGCTTGTCTTTTGCCGAAATATTTGATAAGTATGTTTTGGTGTCGTTCTGATAAATACCTTCAATATTTAATTCTAATTCTTCAAATAATAAACCATATCTAGCCATAAAGTCAATTCCAAAACCTGAAATCTCATAAGCTGTAACAGGAGTTCTTTTTTCTTTTAAAATATATGGACCAACTTCAAACTGTGCGACATTGGTGCCTACAGAGAATGCACTTTTAGATGTCCCTGGTCTGTTGGAATTTATTACATCGGTATATTGACTGAATGCAAGTGTGGTAAATAAGCTTGCTATAATAACTAAAGTAGATTTGATGGGTTTCATAATCAATGTTTTAAATTACATTTATGTATTTATTTGCAATACATGCTTAATAATTCTAGTTAAGGTTTCTCAAATATAGATATTTTATATTTTTTTTATCATTTTTGAACGTTTTTTAAATGTATAGAATTGTATTTTTGTAAAAAATAGTTTTTATGCTTCAGCACGCATCCGCAGCAGGGCTTGTTAAAATGATATTAATAATATTGTTAATCTATTATGGGATTAAAATATTATCAAGACTTTTTGCGCCATTTCTTTTAAAGTATGTTGCAAAAAAAGCAGAACAGCGTTTTGGTGGACAATTTGGACAACAACCGCAGCAAAAACAAAAAAAAGCAGGCGAGGTATCTATTGATAAAATGCCAAAATCTAAATCTTCAAATAAAAATGTTGGTGATTATGTAGATTATGAAGAAATTGACTAATTTCACATTCATAGTTTTTAACACATATTCATGCAACTTTCATTTAAAAAATTACTTCCTCATATATTAGTTTTACTAGGATTTGTTATAATTTCCTTGGCATATTTTAGTCCAGTTTTAAAAGGTAAGCAAATATTTCAGAGCGATATTAAGCAATATATCGGTATGTCTAAACAGCAAAAGAGTTTTAAAGCTAGCACAGGCGAGGAAACCTATTGGACAAATAGTGCATTTGGAGGTATGCCAACTTACCAGTTAGGAGCAAAGTATCCACATAATTATATAAAAAAATTAGATTTAACACTACGATTTTTACCAAGACCAGCCGATTATCTGTTTTTATATTTAATAGGTTTTTATGCCCTTTTATTGGTGTTAAAAGTAGATTATAAACTGGCAGCACTTGGCGCGATAGCTTTTGGATTTTCTACCTATTTAATAATAATTTTAGGTGTTGGTCATAATAGTAAAGCGCATGCTATTGCGTATATGCCGTTGGTTTTAAGCGGAATTCTACTCACATTTCAAGGAAAATATATAAAAGGATTTTTGCTCACCGTTGTCGCTATGGGTTTAGAATTGGTGTCTAACCATTTTCAAATGACCTATTATTTACTATTACTTGTAATAGTAATTGGTATCGCATATTTGGTTGATGCGTATAAAAAGAACATGTTACCGCATTATTTTAAATCGGTTGGGGTGTTGGTGCTTGCTGTTGCGCTTTCAATTGCATTAAATGCTACTGGTATTTTAGCTACACAAGAATATGTAAAGGAAAGCACCCGAGGTAAGAGTGAATTAACTATAAATCCTGATGGTTCGCCAAAAGAAGCAACTTCTGGATTGGATAGAGATTATATCACCCAATTTAGCTATGGGATTATTGAAACCTTCAATTTGTTTATACCACGATTTATGGGTGGTGGTAGTTATGAAGGTGTAAGTAAAGATTCCGAAACTTATGAAGCTCTTAGAAAATTAGGAGTGCCTACGCATCAAGCGTTGCAAGAATCTAAACACGCACCAACGTATTGGGGAAAACAACCTATTGTTGAAGCGCCAGCGTATATAGGAGCAGTTGTATTGTTTCTGTTTGTATTTGCATTGTTTTTAATAAAAGGACGCTTAAAATGGTGGTTAGTTGGCGGGGTAATTTTATCATTATTATTATCCTATGGAAAGAATCAGCCATTTACATTTTTGACCGACTTCTTTATCGATTACGTACCGCTTTATAACAAATTTAGAGCTGTAAGCTCTATTCAAGTTCTTTTAGAATTATGTATTCCTGTTTTAGCAATTTTCGGATTGGTAAGATTATTTAATGATTTTGAAAAGAAAGAAGATAAATTAAAGGCTTTAAAATATTCTACAATTATTACTGGTGGACTTGCATTAGTGTTTTTATTGTTTAAAACGTCATTATTTGATTTTGTTGGGGCTTCCGACGGGTATTACAGACAAAATTACGGTCAAGTATTTATTGACGCTATAAAAGAAGACAGGAAAACCATTTTCACACAAGATACTCTTAGAACCCTAATATTAGTGCTGCTTTCGGCTGGTGCGATTTTTATGTTTTTAAAAGATAAGCTGAAAGAAAAATGGGTAATTGTGCTTTTTGGTGCTCTTATTCTATTTGATTTGGCAGGTGTTGATAAGCGCTATGTGAATAACGATGATTTTGTTTCTGCAATACAAGTAAATGAACCGTTTCAGATGAATGAAGCCGATAAAGAGATTTTAAAAGATAAATCACATTATCGAGTTTACGATTTAGTTGGAGGTCGCGCAAAGCCGTCATATTATCATAATTCATTAAATGGTTATAATGCTGCGGAATTAAAACGTTATCGTGAATTATTTGATTTTTATATCTCAAGAAATAATATTAATGTACTAAATATGTTGAACACGAAGTATATTATTATTGAAGATGACAACAGGAAACCAGTAACATACACAAACGAAGAAGCTAATGGGAATGCTTGGTTTATAAAAGAATTAAAGAAAGTTACTTCAACAAATGAAGAAATTAAACAACTTGATAGTTTAGATAATAAACGTATAGCAATTTATACTTTGCCAAAAGAAATTATAGAATATCAAACACTAAAAAGTAATTATGTTGTTGATTCTACAGCATCAATTAATCTAGTTGAATACAAGCCAAACTATTTAAAATACAAATCCAACAATAAAAACAAGGGTTTTGCAGTGTTTTCAGAGGTTTACTACGGCAATGGCTGGAAAACATTAGTAGATGGAAAAGAAATGACGCATATGCGGGTAAATTACACATTGCGAGGCATGGATGTGCCAGCAGGAAATCATACAATAGAATTTAAGTTCGACCCAGATGTTGTTAAAACAGGAAGTCGTATTGCGTTAGCAAGTTCTGTGTTGTTTGGATTACTGTTAATGGCAGGATTGTTTTACGAGTCTAAGAAAAAAGGAAAAGAAAGTGCGTAAAAAAGCACTTATAATCACTTATTATTGGCCACCTGCTGGTGGACCTGGAGTTCAGCGTTGGTTGAAATTTGTTAAGTATTTACCAGAGTTTGATGTTGAACCTATTGTTTATATTCCAGAAAATCCTAATTATCCTTTAGTAGATGAAAGTTTGGCTTCTGAAGTTTCAAAAGATGTTACTATTTTAAAGCAACCAATTTCAGAGCCTTATAAGCTAGCTGGTTTGTTTTCAAAAAAATCATCAAAAACCATAAGTAAAGGTGTTATTTCAGAAAGAGATAATCAAAGTTTTATTGAAAAAACAATGCTTTATATACGTGGGAATTTCTTTATTCCAGATGCACGTAAAAGTTGGGTAAAACCTTCTGTCGCTTATCTTTCTAATTATATTTCAGAAAATAATATTGAAACCATTATCACAACTGGTCCGCCACATAGTTTGCATCTTATAGGGTTACAATTAAAAGAAAGGTTAGGAGTGAAGTGGTTAGCAGATTTTAGAGACCCATGGACAACTATTGGCTACCACAAGCAACTAAAACTTACAAAAAGCTCGCAGCAAAAACACAAACAGTTAGAGAAACAAGTTTTAAATACTGCGGATACACTAATTGTAACGAGTAACGTGACTAAAAAAGAATTTTCAAATATTACAATAAAACCTATTGAAGTTATTACAAATGGGTATGATTACGAATCGGTTTGTAAAGTTGAATTAGACGAGAAATTTTCAATAGCTCATATTGGGTCATTATTATCAAAAAGAAACCCAGAAATTTTATGGAAAGTATTACATGATTTAGTAAAAGAAAATGAAGATTTCGCTAAATATTTTCAACTTAATTTTGTTGGTTTTGTAAGTGAGAATGTGCTAAAATCAATTAAAAAATATGATTTGAGTAATCATGTAAATGAAGTAGGTTATCTTTCACATAATGAATCTATTGTGTTTCAAAAAAAATCACAAGTATTATTATTAATTGAAATAGATTCAGAAGACACCAAATGTATTATTCCTGGCAAATTATTTGAGTATATGGTTACCAATAGACCAATAGTTGCTTTAGGTCCAAAAGGATCTGATGTTGAAACTATCATCAAAGAAACCAATACAGGAAATTACTTTAATTACGATGAATACGAGTCGTTAAAAACAACTATATTAAGGCATTATAAAGCCTTTCAAAACAAAACACTACAATCGCATGGTATTGGTTTACAGAAGTATAGTAGAAAAAAGTTAACAGAAGCATTATCTAAATTAATATAATGGGAATCGTTATTACGCAATCTTATAAGAACACCATAACAACCTATCTGGGATTCATTATTGGTGCGATAAATACGCTATTTCTTTACACTGAATTTTTAACTGACGAATACTACGGTTTAGTAGGCTACGTACTATCTACAGCCAATGTGATGATGCCTTTAATGGCGTTTGGTGTACACAACACTTTGGTTAAATTTTACTCTTCATTTAAAACCCGCATATCGTTAAATAGTTTTTTAACCTTAATGCTGTTTTTGCCTTTGGTTATTATAATTCCGGTGAGTTTTATTGGTTATATATCTTATGAAACTATTGGTGATTTCTTATCTAAAGAAAACTCAATTATAAAAGGTTATTTGTGGCATATTGTTATCGCAGCTATTGCTATGGCTTACTTCGAAGTGTTTTTTGCATGGGCAAAAGTACAAATGCAAACCGTATTTGGTAACTTTATGAAAGAGGTTTGTCATCGTGTTGGCGTTATGATATTGCTTTTTTGCGTGTTTTATAAAGTAATTACTGTTGAGCAGTTTATGATGGGGTTAGTAGGTGTTTACGTTACTAGAATGCTTATTATGAAACTGTATGCGTTCAGCGTGAAATTTCCTGTGATAACGTTTAAAAGAGTATCGAGTTTAAGAGAAATTGTAAAATATTCATCTTTAATAATTATAGCAGGTTCTATAGCTACTGTGTTTTTAGATATTGATAAAATAATGCTTGGTCAATATATTGATATTAAAGAAGTTGCTTATTATAACGTTGCTATTTTTATTGCAACTGTAATTGCAGTTCCGCAACGCTCCATGCATCAAATATTAATGCCATTATCGGCTAAATACTTAAATGAAAAAGATTTTGATTCTTTAGAAGATTTATACAAACGAAGCTCGCTTAATTTATTTATAATCGGTGGTTTTATCTTTTTACTAATTGTTTTAAATATCAATCAATTATATTTCATTATTTCAGAAGAATTTAATGGCGGACTTTTTGTAGTGCTAATTATTAGCGTTGCAAAGTTGTATGACTCACTTTTAGGAAGTAATAATGCTATTTTGTTTAATAGCGATTATTATAGAGTCGTGCTTATTTTTGGCGTTGTTTTAGTTGTAATTACTATAGTTCTTAATATTATTTTTATTCCACTGTATGGCATTAATGGGGCAGCTTTTGCAACGTTTCTAGCTATCTTTACATATAATACAATCAAATTATTCTTTATTCATAAGAAATTTAAAATGCTACCTTTTAGCGAATCTACTTTAAAAATAGCAGGCATAATTACATTATGTGTTGTATTATTTTACTTCTGGGAGTTTCCGTTTCATCCTATAATAAATATTGGATTAAAATCAACTTTAGTCGCTATTGTATATGGTTTTGTGGTGTATAAGTATAAATTATCAGAAAATATTACTTCATTAATTGATGGCGTTATAAAACGAAAGTAATTTTTAATTTTATAAATAATAGATTCCGCATCAAGTACGGAATGACAAAATCCCTAAAAAAAGAAAACCCCACAATGTTGCTTTGAGGCAAACTATTTGCGGGGCTTTCCAACTAACCAACCAAAAATTTTATGATCGTCTTCTTGATGTCGACCTAGTATTGTTACTTCTAGAAATGCTTCTACTTTGAGTCGCTTTTCTTTGCGGACGTTGCGCTTGTGCCTTTCTAGTAACTGTACGTTGCGCAGTTGGTCTACTTTGTGTAGCTGTGCGTTTTACAGTAGTTCTAGGCTTACGTTGCGTAGGTCTTGTAGCTATTCGCTGTGGGCTTCTAGTTGTTGTTTTTCTATTATATGTACGAGTGTTAGAGGTGTTTGGTTTTCTAACAATCGCGGTTTTTCTTGTTCTTGTTACCGTTCTTGTTCTAGAACTATTAACACTAGGTTTTGTTGTTCTAGTAGTAACGGTTCTTCTTGTTACTTTATTATTATTTCCTCTTGCAGGTGTTCTATTAATATTAGTATTAGAGCGTCTTACAGGGTTTCTAGTAGTCATTTTTGGTGTAGTTCCACTCCTTCTGTTTATTGTAGAATTACTACGTCTTGTATTCGTATTAGCACTAGCTAAACGTCTTCTAGTAGTTTTATGATTCGCAATTTTAGTTCTATTTCTAGTACTTCTATTTACTGTAGCATAACTTCTATTTCTAGTAATATTATATCCACGTCTGCTTCCAATTGCAGTGCTACGTCTGTAGTTATTATAAAACGGTCTGTTATATGTATAACGTACAGCATTGTAATATTGTCTGTAAGGTCTGTTGTAAACTACACAGTAATCATATGTAGGAATACTGTAATATGAATGCCAAGGGTTGTAAGCATAATGTCTGTTCCACACATTTATAAAACCTGAGTAGTGTGAGTATCTGTTATATCTATCGTAGTGTACATATAATCCACCAACACGAGAAATATATCCGTTGCTGTTGTAGTTTATATTTACGTTTCCGGCTTGACTAATACGCCCGTAGTAATCATAATAAATAGGTGTGTTTTCTATTTGAATGATTGCACCAAACTCATCGTATTGTACATAAGCGTTATAATCGTAACCCGAATTAAAACTCATACTGAAACGAGGCGAACCTACCGAAACATTTACGTTTGGTCCGTAGCGTTTAATATAAAAATCGAATTGACCATCTGCGAAAATTGAAAATTCAATACCATTTTCTACAAATATGAAAGATTTACCATAACCTCGAATAAATGTTGATGATTCGCTATTTTCGATGGTAGTTGTTGTGGCTGCATTAGTGGTAAACCCAGTAAGGATTAATCCAACTAATAAATACATTATTTTTTTCATAATTGTATGTGTTTAAATGATTACACTTTTACCAATTACAAACAGCGTGCCAAAAAATGTTAAGGGTATTTAACTTGCTGAAAATCAACAAATATTGGTTAATAAGTTTTTAATGTTTTAGTTGAAATAATATCTGTTTGTAAGAAAATTAGCTAAATTTGGTTAATTGATATTATGAGTAATTGAAACAATTAATATTTTAGCATTAAAATAGAGGGTTTGGCGCAAATTTTGGTAGTGTCAAAAAATTTATTGTTTTAATTGAAAATATGACTTTAGAATATTACGAAGGAATAGTTCAATATGTTAGTATATGGAATAGACCAACACCAAAGCTTATACAAGAAGATTCTGAATAAAATTAACAGAAGTTAATGAACACTTAAATACTACTTCAAATGAAAAAATCATCTTTCTAAAACAGATTTAATTATAATATTAACTACAATAA
>CAZLXG010000026.1:0-5717 GCA_964563585.1 uncultured Flavobacteriaceae bacterium
AACATTATGATATGCAACGTTTCAATGTTTTATATCAGATATTAAACGAAGTTCGACTATTTTTTTTAACAAAGTCAAAAAATTACTTTCGCTGATTAAATAACCATTCCATCATCATGGTATCACTATAAGCAGCAATCCAAGAAAAATGACCAACCTCTGGGTATTGTGTAAATCCAGGATGAGCTCCAGCTTTTGTTAAAGCATTTAGCATATTTTGTGATAACTCAGGGTTTACAGCTCCATCTTTTGCACCATGAAATATCCACATTGGTATATGAGAAATTAATGCTGCTTTCGTAACATCTCCACCGCCACAAACAGGAACAGCAGCAGCAAATAAATCTGGATATCTTGAAATGGCATCAAAAGCACCAAAGCCACCCATTGAAAGCCCCGTTATATAAATTCTGTTTGTATCTACAGGTAAATCAATAATCGCTTTGCTGATTAGTTCTCTTAAGAGTTTCATAGTTTTAGTTGGTTCTGCTTGAAGCGACATGTCTTCACGCGAAAAATTTCCCCAACTTGTGTCTTTTGGGCATTGTGGAGCAATAACAATAGAAGGATGCAATTTTATGTTTTCGCTTGTAGCAAAATTCGATACACCCCATTTTAATTGCGCTTCATTGTCGTTACCTCGTCCTCCAGAACCATGTAAAAAAATTACTAATGGGTATTTGGTGTCAAGAGCATAATCAGATACAAGTTGTCTGTATTGTAATGTATCACCTTCAGTATTGGTATATTCTTCATAACTAAAAAGTGATGATTGTGAATATGAGTTGGTAATAGTACCAAAACAAAAAAGCACTATTAATCCAGCAAATAAATTAGGTTTTAATAGTTTCATTTTTTTTAATTTAAAATTAAATATTCTTTTTTCTACTAATAGTCAATCCATCCCGAATAGGTAACAAAACTGTTTCAACTCTAATGTCGTTTTTTAAAAGCGCATTATATTCTAAAAGCACTTTAGTAGAAATATCTTCAGAGTTTACATCTTCAATTACTTTTCCACTCCAAAGCACATTATCAGAAAGTATAATTCCTCCAACATTTAATTTATCAATAATCGCATGAAAATAGTTTAGGTAGTTAGATTTGTCAGCATCAATAAAAACTAAATCGAATGTTTTATTAAGCTTAGGAATAATATCTAAAGCATCATCTAAATGCTGATGAATTTGTTTCCCGAAACCTGATTTATCAAAATATTTACGTTGAAAATCAACCAATTCTTCATTACTATCAATAGTATGTAATTCACCATCAGGTTGCATACCTTCAGCTAAGCATAAAGCAGAATAACCAGTGTAAGTTCCAATTTCTAAAATGTTTTTTGGATTTACCAATTTAGAAATCATACTCAAAATTCTACCTTGATAATGACCACTTAACATTCGAGGTTGCAATATTTTTTGATATGTTTCTATAGTAAGTTCTTGTAATAATTCTGGTTCATCTTCAGAATGTTTTACAACATAATCATCAAGTTTTTCAGGTATAAAATGCATTAACTTAAAATTCTATGTATCAATTTCTGCTTTGCATCATTATCATTACCAAACAGCCAACGTAACACATTGTCTTCCCAAATATCATCATATTGTTTTTGGTTAATAATGTTTCTATCTATTGCTAAATCCAATAATTTCCCAGGATACGACGATTGTGCATCACTTTCCATTTCACCTAAAGGATAAGGGTCGTCTAATCCCAATATAACTTGATTTGAACCTTGTCTGTCAATCATCAATTTTAAAGAATCCGTATCGTGAACCAAAGTGTCAAAATAAATATTTGGATGTCCAACAGCTTTTCTGGGGTGTGTTTTGCCTTTGAATAAATCTGGACGACCATCAAATCCTTGAATACGTCTTCCTAAATTCATTTGTGCTAATTGTCCACCATGAGCAAAACATGTTCTGATATTAGGAAAGCGTTCTTGCATACCATTTAAAGTATAAAAATGATATGCATCACCACATTGAGCAAGCATCCAAATTAAATGAAAACGCCAATTAGTATTTTCTAATTTTATCATTTTATCACCATCATAAGGATGAATTTCTATAGCAAGTTTGTATTTATTAGCCAATTCAAAAATAGGATCGTTTTCTTTGTCAAACACAGAGCGCCATTGACCAATAGAATCCATAAAGTGGGTTGGTAAACACAAAACTTTTAAATCAAGTTCTTCTACACAACGTTCCATTTCCCATAAAGCACCATGAATAAATCCGGGGTGTACCACAAAACCGCAAGTAAATTTACTTGGATGGTCGTGTTGCACTTTCGCATTAAAATCGTTTTGAAAACGTAATGCTTTTTTCATTTCCTCTAAACGTAAACCATTGCCATACAATTGAGATAGGTTTAAAACTACAGCATGGTCTAAACGGTTTTTCTCCATCCAGATAAGTTTCTCATCTAAAAAGAAACTAGAATCTGTAACAGGGCGTCTCCAATCTTTTTGAAGCATGTGTTTGCGCTCATCATCTACCCAAAAAATTTCTTTTTCCTTCATAAAAGCAGGAATATCTTCCGGATAGGGAAGCAGGTGAGAATGACCGTTTATACGAAGTTTACGTTTTTCCATGTGTCTGTTATTGCGAGGCTTTTGCCGTGGCAATCTTTTTATTAAGAGATTACTTCGTCATACTTTCTTGTAATGACGAATGTTTTACTTATTTATTACTTAATTTTAGTTGGTGGCTGCATTACAGTACTACATTTTTTGCAAGTACGTTTTTTTTCGCTGCTGTAAAATTTATCAAAAATCGCAGGCATATCAGTTTCAATATCATCAAGCTTGAATTTTTTTCGGTATATCTGATGATTACAATTCTCGCAATACCATTCCAATGCATCTTTCATTTTCTTTTTACGTGGATATTCAATCACCAATCCAACAGTATTTACATCACGTTGAGGTGAATGTGGAACTTTTGGAGGCAACAAATAAATATCACCTTCATTAATATGAATATCTTCTGGCACACCATTATTCATGATTTTTAAAATCATATCACCTTCTACCTGATAGAAAAACTCAGGCGTTTCGTTATAATGATAATCCTTTCTGCTGTTTGGTCCACCAACAACCATCACAATATAATCGCCATCTTTCCACACCACTTTATTACCAACAGGCGGCTTTAAAAGATGTCTATTTTCATTAATCCAAGCTTTAAAATTTATTGGTTTTACAAGTTTACTCATAGTTTGTTATTTTGGGCGTGCCCTTTCAGGTCAGGCTTTCCGCTAAATCTTTTTGAAAACAAAAAGGATACTGCTTCAATCCTTCACGCAAATTTTAATCCGTGTATAAAGTTACAAACTTTTTGTGCGTCCACCATCAACAGGAACATTAATTCCATTAACATAACTAGCACATTCACTAGCTAAAAACGTGATGACATTTGCCGTTTCTTCAGGTTTAGCAAAACGTTTAGCAGGCGAATAACCTTTCATCATTTCAGCCATGTCTTCAACTGATTTGTCTTCAGCATTTGCTTTAATTTTTATAATTTCATTTAAACGTTCAGTTTCAGTAAAACCGGGCAATACATTGTTTACTGTAATGCCAAAAGCACCAACTTCAATAGATAATGTTTTACTCCAATTACCAACTGCTCCACGAATAGTATTACTAACACCAAGTCCAGGAATTGGCTCTTTTACAGATGTAGAAATAATATTGATTATGCGTCCAAAACCTTCTTCTTTCATAAACGGAATGGTAGCTTGTGCCAACACATGATTGCATTTTAAATGCTGGGTAAAAGCGTTTTCAAACTCTTCTAAAGATGCTGTTAAAATACTGCCACTTCGTGGTCCACCAGTGTTATTGATGACAATATGAAACCCATGATTTTTCTCAATAAATTTAATCACTTGCTCTTGTAATTCTCTTGGATTAGAAAAATCGGCAACAATATAATTATGATTTCTATGTTGAGGTAATTCTGCTAAAACTGCTTTTAGTTTTTCTCTATTTCTAGCAACCAAAGTAACATTTACACCTTCTTGTGCTAATGCTATTGCTGTTGCTTTACCAATGCCTTGTGTACTTCCGCAGACTAAAGCGTTTTTGTTGTTAAGTTTTAAATCCATAATATTTCCTGCGTAGGCAGGAATCTTTTTAATGTGATTCTGAAACAAGTTCAGAATGACGTATTATTAATATTTTAGTTTCAATTTATAAGATTCCCACCTTCGTGGAAACTAGTATTTTATACACACATTCTTAGCTTCTGTAAAAAATCGTAAAGCTTCAAAACCGCCTTCACGACCAACGCCACTTGCTTTTATACCGCCAAAAGGTGTTCGTAAATCGCGCATCATCCATGTGTTTACCCAAACAATTCCTGCTTGAAGCTGATTGCTCATTCGCATAGTTCGTTTTAGATTATTTGTCCAAAGTGTAGCTGATAATCCATATTTTACTTTGTTTGCCATTTGAAGCACTTCATCTTCAGAATTGAAAGGCATAATAGTTACTATAGGTCCAAATATTTCTTCTTGATTTACTCTGCATTCGTCAGATTGTACTTCAATAACTGTTGGTTCTAAATAGTAACCGTTTTCGTAATCTTTAACTGTTACTTTATTTCCACCACAAAGAATTTTTCCGTTTTCAGATTTAGCGATGTCAATGTATTTCATCACTTTTTCCAAATGAGGTTTAGAAACTAAAGCGCCAATATTGGTGTCAGTTTCAGATGGATGACCAACTTTTAATGCTTTTATTTTTTCAACAAAATCAGTTTTAAATTTTTCATAAATTGAAGCTTCAATAAAAATACGACTGCCACATAAACAAATCTGACCTTGATTAGCAAATGAGGAACGAACAGTTGTTTTTAGCATATCATCATAATCACAATCAGCAAAAATGATATTTGGGTTTTTCCCTCCTAATTCTAGCGATAATTTTTTAAACATTGGTGCAGCTACTCGTGCAATGTGTGCCCCAGTTGCTGTGCCTCCTGTAAACGATATGGCTTTAATATCTTCGTGTTCTATAATGGCTTGTCCAGTTGTGGTTCCTAATCCATGAACAATATTTAAAACACCTCTAGGTAAACCGGCTTCAGTACAAATTTCACCTAATAAATAGGCTGTCATTGGAGTAACTTCGCTTGGTTTTGCAACAACACAGTTTCCTGCTGCAATTGCTGGGGCGATTTTCCATGTGAATAAGTAGAGTGGAAGATTCCAAGGTGAAATACAACCAACAACTCCAATAGGTTGACGTAAGGTGTAATTGATGGCTTGCTGACCAACACTTTCGTGGCTTTCACTAGTGAATTGCGTAATGGCATTTCCAAAAAACCGGAAGTTACTTGCTGCTCGTGGTATATCTACAGTTTTTGCTAAAGAAATTGGCTTTCCGTTGTCTTTGCTTTCGGCTTCTGCGAAACGTTGTAAGTTGGCTTCTAATAATTCTGAAATTCGAATTATTATTCTACTACGTTCTTCCAATGTGGTTTGTGACCAAATAGGAAAAGCAGATTTTGCTGCGATGTATGCGTTTTCTACATCATCTTTACTAGAGTTAGGTATTTGCCCATAGACTTCACCATTTGCTGGATTATAGTTATCTAACCAATTATCTTGTAATGGGTTGTGAAAGGTTCCGTTTATGTAGTTTTGGATTTTCATTTAATATATTTCCTTTAAATAATCTTTAATGAAATTTACTTTTTTTA
>CAZLXG010000026.1:5817-30590 GCA_964563585.1 uncultured Flavobacteriaceae bacterium
ACTTTTTTTATATGCCACAACTTTAATCTCAACCACTAAATCAGGATGAGGTAATTGGTGTACTGCAACTGTGGTTCGTGTTGGTCCTGTTTCTGTATCAAAAAATTCTGCATACGCTTTATTATAGCCTGCAAAGTCATTCATATTTACCAAAAACGTAGAAACATCTACCACATCTTTTATTGAAGCACCAATTTTTTGCAAATTAGCATCTATATTTTTTAAGACTTCACGAGTTTGTACTTCTATGTTTAAATGTTTGGTTCCCATGTCGTCAATAATATCAACGCCAGCAATGGTGTTATCGGGTCTTCGAGAACTAGTTCCTGATACAAATATAAAATCGCCAACTCGTTTTGTGTGAGGATAAGCGCCTCGTGGTGTTACGTTTTGTTCTTTACTCATAACTTATATTTTAGTTGTCATTGCGAAGCAATTTTTTATTTGCTGTGGCAATCTTATTGTTTGAACTTCAATTTAAAAGATTATCACGTCACTTTGTTCTTCGTAATGACATAATATTATAACCCTGCAATGTCATCGTCTTTTAAAATAGCATTTGTTTCAGTAATAACCTTTTGAAGAATTTTATATAATTCATCTTTAGTTGCTTCTGGATTTAGTTCTATTTCATTTTCGGTTAACATATTTAAAATCGCTTTGTCTTGTGCTCTTCCTCGCGACATTGCTTCGTGGTAACCAATGTTTTCGTTGAATGTTACTAACGAATATTTTGATGAATAGTCTTTAGGAAAATGCTGTTCAAAAGCCATCTCTAAATTACGTTTTTCTCTAAATATAGCATTGTTAACGTGACCTTTCATTTCATGGAAATTGTCGATGGCTAAATCTGCAATAGCATCAGTGTCCTTTTTTCGAGAGTTTTCATATGCTTTAAAAGTAGCTTCCCAGTCGCCTTTATGCTCATCTAAAAAGGTATCAAATTCTACAACATCTTCAAATGATGCGTTCATGCCTTGACCATAAAAAGGTACAATGGCATGTGCTGCGTCACCCATTAAAAGCGTATTACCTTTGTAATGCCAAGGCGAACATTTTACGGTTCCTAATGCTGAAGTTGGGTTTTCGAAAAAGTCATCAACCAAATTTGGCATCAATTCTAATGCGTCTTTAAAATTGGTTTCGAAAAATTCTAAAACACGTTCTTTTGTAGTTAAATTATTGAAATTATAGTTGCCTTCATCAAAACTTAAAAACAAAGTAACTGTGAAACTACCATCTAAATTTGGTAATGCAATGAGCATAAAATCGCCTCGTGGCCATATATGAAGTGCATTTTTATAGGTTTTGTAATCACCATTTTCGGTTGGTAGAATACTTAATTCTTTATAACCATGCGTTAAGTAATCTTGAGAAAAACTAAATAAGAATTTCTTTTCTAAATAATAACTTTTTCGCATTGCAGAGCCTGCTCCATCTGTAGCAAAAATTACATCTGCATCTTCTACAAATTCTGTATTGGTGCCGTAATCTTTAAAAAGCGCAGTGGTTTTTTCGAAATCGACTGACTTACATTTTTTGTTAAAATGAATGGTGACATTTTCGTGTTTTTCGGCTTCATTCATTAATAATGCCGTTAACTCACTTCTTGAAATAGAATTAATATACTCATGCTCACGACCACTATAATTTGATAAAAATGTGTTGCCTTCTTTATCGTGAATCATTCTGCCATTCATAGCAATACATAGTTTTTCAACCTTGTCTTCAATACCAACTAATTTCATGGCTTTAATGCCTCTATCTGAAAATGCTAGATTAATTGAACGACCAGCAGAAATGTCGACTTTCCGTAAATCGGGGCGCATTTCGTAAACTGTTACGTAGTAACCGCGTTGCCCCAAACGTAAGGCTAGGAGCGAACCGCAAAGTCCTGCACCAATGATGAGTATGTTTTGTTGTCTGTTATTTATATTCATATGTCTAATGAGCAGATTTTCAAAATCTAGAATTGATTATTTCAATTTCATCTGGAGTGTCTTCCCCAAATACTTTATTCCATGTGTTTGGGTCGTTTTCAAAAGTTCCTGAACCACAGCTAAAAATAGATATTATTGTGATAAATAATACAAATAATTTATTTTTCATTCAAAATAGCTTTTAATTTTTCAACCATATTAAACACATCTTGATATGAATTGTATAATGGCACTGGTGCACAACGAATAACATCTGGTTCTCTCCAATCGCTTATCACTCCAGCTTTTGTGAGTTTATCGTGTAATGCTTTGTCTGCATTTTTTACTTGTATTGATAGTTGACAACCACGTTCATCAGGATTGCTTGGTGTTATTATTTTTATGGTATTTTCTCCTAATTGTTTGAGTAAAAACTCGAAATAACCAGTTAACTTTTTAGATTTCTTTGTTAGTTTTTTAATACCAACTTCATTAAACATATCCAACGATGCTTTAATTGCTGCCATTGATAGAATAGGAGGATTACTTAATTGCCAACCTTCTGCTCCTGGAAGTACATCAAACTCATCACGCATTCTAAAACGGGTTTGCTTGTTATGGCTCCACCAACCTGTAAATCGGTTTAAGGATTTGTTGTAAGCATGACGTTCATGAATAAAGCAACCAGCTAAACTTCCTGGTCCTGAATTTAAATATTTATACGTACACCAAACAGCAAAATCTGCTCCCGAGTCATGTAAATTAAGTTCTACATTTCCTGCGCCATGAGCACAATCGAAACCAACCATGCACCTATGTTTATGCCCTAATTCTGCAATTCGTTTTAAATCGAAATATTGCCCTGTGTAATAATTAACACCACCAATCATAATGAGTGCAATTTCGTCACCTTGCTGTTCTAATATGGTTTCTAAATCATCATAATTTGCTAGTTCTTGACCTTCTCGAGCTTTCCAAAGAATTAATCCTTCTTTATCATCATATCCATGATGACGCAATTGTGATTCTACAGCATATTTATCCGAAGGAAAAGCATCAGCTTCAATAAGTATTTTATAGCGAGTTTTTGTTGGTTTGTAAAACGAGACCATCATAAAATGAAGGTTTGCCGTTAGCGTATTCATTACGATAACCTCAATTGGTTTTGCGCCAACAATTTTCGACATGCTTTCTGTAAGAAATTCATGATATGGTAACCAAGGGTTTTTAGCTTCGGTATGACCTTCAACTCCTAAATTAGCCCAATCTTCAAGTTCTTGATTGATATATGATTTTGTAGATTTTGGTTGTAAACCAAGCGAGTTTCCTGTCATATAAATCCATTTATTACCATGTTTGTCTTTGGGTATATGAAACTGATTTCTATAATGAGAAAGTTCGTCGTTTTGGTCTATTTCTTTAGCGTAATCTAAACCTAATTTATAGTTGGACAAAGTATTGTGTTTTGGTTTTACCCAAAAATAAGAATTATAAACATAGAATGAAAAAGAAAAAGCTCTTTAATCATTGATTTAAAAAGCTTTTAAATATATAGACGCATTGTGCGGAAAACTCTATATTTATTAGTGTATTAGTTGTAATCAAGACAAAAAACCTACATTTAAAAATATTTTTTTTGTTATTTTTTAATCAGTTATAACCTTTACATTGGTAAAAACTAAATTCCAACCACTATCACTTGTCTTATGTTCGGTAGCTATTTTTATACCATTAAAATCTTGGTAACTTTCAAACGTATTGGTAAGTGAAGGTTTGTCAGAATTACCTCTTCTAAACACCCATTCTTTAATTAAAAAGTCATTACCATAATAAATATCGTAAGCATCACCTGGAGTATAACCGCCTTCATTGGAATAGGTTAAAGTGATTTTGTTTAATTCAGTTTTACTTATTGGAGCTTCTGCTTTAGTGGATTCTGAAATAGTTGCATTTTTATCCCAAACCAATTGAAAAGGTATAAGTAACCAAAATTTATCGTTTACAAATCCGCCATTTACTTTTGTAGATAAACTATCAACATTTTTACGGTTATAAGTTAATGTGTCGGCTTCTGTAATTAGAGTAACATTGTTGGTTTTTGGCTTCCAACTCCAATTTCTTTGACCATTAAAAGTAAAATCTATTTGCGAAACATTTTTCCAGCTTTCAAAACCATGAGCATTGGCAATTTTTTTAGCAATAGATAATTGTTTTATTTCAGGTTGAGTTTCCTGTTTTTGTTTACAAGAAAAGCAAACTGAAACGAAAAATATAAGAATAAGGTTTTTCATAATAAATGATTTCCTCAAAGATATAAAACTATAAAATAGAAAGTTTTATCTTAGATTTTCAAATATTGATAATGGATAGTCACAACAAATATTTTGAATTGAAGGCGACTAAATTGTAATTAAGTTATGATTTTGAAGTGGTTTGATTAACTGTATGGGGATATACTGAGTTAGCTATTTTTTATGACAAAGTCAATCTTCATATTTAATGATTTTCTTTTATTAAATGAAGAAATTTAGCTTTAAATCTATTTAATCTAGGAATTGAAACTGCTTTTATATAAGGATGATTGGGATGCAATTTTTCATAATTTTGATGATAATCTTCACCTATCCAAAACTTTTGAAACGGGTACACTTCAGCAGCAACTTTTATGCTTTGCTCTTTTTCTAAAGCTTCTATTTTTTTTAAAATAATTCGCTTTTGTTCTTCATTTTGATAAAAAAGAATAGAGCGATATTGAGAACCTTTATCATTTCCTTGTCCGTTAACTTGCGTTATATTTTGAGAGCCAAAATACACCTCAACTAAAGTTGAAAAATTTACTACTTCTGGATTGTAAATAATCTCTACAGCTTCTGCATGTCCTGTTCTTCCTGTATTACTAGCCTCGTAAGTTGGGTTTAAAGTATGCCCACCAGCATATCCTGAAATAGATTCTTCTACACCTTTTACACTTTCGTAAATAGCTTCAACACACCAAAAACAACCGCTAGCAAAATAAGCTTTAGCTTTTCCATTTTGTAATGGAACTTGAATAGGTTCTGCGGTTATTAAACCTAATTCTATATTGCTTTTACTAGTTTTAGTTTTTACCTGTGCATTATTCTGGCAACTAAACATAAACACGAGTATTAATGCAGAAATTGAAGTTTTTAAATTTATCATTTTAATTATGCTTTAAGTTTATGTCGATGTAATTTGTAAAACTTAACGTTTAATAAAATAAAAAAGCCTTTACATTTCTGTAAAGGCTTTAAAATATATTATTTAAAACGGATTAAAGTTTCTTAAACATTTTTTCCATTTTTGCTTTTTGTTCTTCAGCTAAAGCAGCATCAACTAAAATTCTACCACTATGCTCATCAGTAATTACTTTTTTACGGGAACCGATTTCAACTTGTACTTGTGGTGGTATTGTAAAGAAAGAACCACCAGCAGCACCTCTTTCAATTGGAACAACTGCTAAACCATTTTTCACGTTTTTTCTAATTCTGTTATAAGCCGCAACTAAACGTTCTTCAATTTGTGCTTTATAATCATCAGATTTAGAAATTAATGCAGCCTCTTCTTTTTCAGTTTCAGCTAAAATATCATCAAGCTCACCTTTTTTATGTTTCAAGTGTATTTGACGTTCTTTTAAACGGTCTTTACTTTCAGAAACAACTACTTTTTTCTGTTCTATTTGAACTTTAAATTCTTTAATATGCTTTTCAGCTAATTCAATTTCTAATTCTTGAAATTCAACTTCTTTAGTTAGTGAATTAAATTCTCTGTTATTTCTAACATTTTTTTGTTGTTCACTATACTTTTTCATTAAAGCTTTAGATTCTTCAATAAGATTCTTTTTAGAAATAATATCGTTATCTGTTGCTTCTAAATTTGCTAAAAGTTTTTCTAACCTTAAGTTAAGTCCAGCAACTTCATCTTCTAAATCACGAACTTCTAATGGAAGTTCTCCACGTACATTTCTTATTTCATCGATACGAGAATCAATGAGTTGTAAATCATATAAAGCTCTTAAGCGCTGTTCTACAGATACTTCTTTCTTTTTTGCCATACTTTAAAAATACTTAACGGGATTGGTATTTGTCTTTGATAAAACGATTGCAAAATTAGTAATTTTTTTTGTAAGATATGCTACTAAAAGGGTTTTTGTGAACTGCTCACTTTCATAATGTCCAATATCGGCTAAAAGAATATTGTTTTCAGCTGTAAAAAAGTCATGATATTTTAAATCTGCAGTTATAAATGCATCAGCACCAGATGCTTTAGCTACTTGAATAGCAAAACTACCCGAGCCACCTAAAACGGCAACTTTTTTTATATGCTTATTTAATATTGATGAATGCCTAATGCATTCGGTTTTCATTTTAGTTTTTAAATAATTTAAAAATGCTAATCCATCCATCGATTCTTTTAATTCACCAATCATTCCCATGCCAATATGCTGATTTTTATTTTCTAGCGTGGTAATTTCGTAAGCAACTTCTTCGTATGAATGCGTTTTGAAAAGTGTTTGAAGGATTTTTGATTCTAAATGTTTTGCAAAAGTGACAGATATTTGTGTTTCTTCTTCTGTATGAATGTTTCCTTTTTGTCCTTTTGTTGGATTAGATTTTTCGTTTCCATTAAATGTACCTAAACCTTCAATATTAAAACTACAATCGCTGTAATTACCAATTCTTCCTGCGCCAGCTTTAAATAAAGTAGTTCGTAAATGTTCTGCTTCATTTTTTGGAACATAAGTTGTGAGTTTTTTTATAGTTTTGCTTTGCGGTATTAAAATATGTTTGTTTGTTAGTTCTAATTGATTACAAATCATATCATTTACACCTTGCAACGCATTATCTAATGCTGTGTGAATAGCAAAAATGGCAATATTATGTTTTATGGCTTTTAAAACCACACGTTCTACATAGGTTTTGCCAGTTAGCTTTTTTAAGCCCTTAAATATTATAGGATGAAAGCTAACAATAAGGTTGCAGTTTTCTTTAATAGCTTCGTCTATAACTGCTTCAAGTGTATCTAAAGTAACAAGAATTCCTGTTATTTTTTCGTTTTTATCGCCAACTAAAAGACCTACATTATCAAAATCTTCAGCGTAAGCTAAAGGTGCTAATTCTTCTAAGTGATTAATAACGTCTTGAATAATCATAGTTATTTGTGTTTAAATTCAAAGATAAAATAATTACATTCGCTTTAATGAAGTTGTATAGAAAAATATTCTTTCCATTTGTTCTAATTTATCATTCGGTTACTTATATGCGGAATAAGTTATATGATTTAGATATTAAAAAATCTATTTTGTATGATTTTCCTGTGATTTGTGTTGGAAACTTAAGTGTTGGTGGCACTGGAAAAACACCTATGATTGAGTATTTAATTAATTTGCTTAAAGATGATTATAATATAGCGACACTAAGCAGAGGTTATAAACGAAAATCTGAAGGATTTCAATTAGGAAATGAAGATGCTACTACTGAAATTTTAGGAGACGAACCTTTTCAGTTTTATAATAAATTCAAAAATGATATTCAAGTTGCAGTTGATGCTGATAGAAATAAAGGTATACAAAAACTGCGATGTTTAGAAAATAAACCAGATGTTATTTTGCTTGATGATGCATTTCAGCATAGAAAAGTAAAAGCTGGATTTAATATTTTACTTACTACATATAATAATCCTTATTTTGAGGATTTTGTGTTGCCAACTGGTAATTTACGTGAACCTAAAAGCGGAGCAAAACGTGCCAATATTATTATAGTTACTAAATGCCCGAAGGATTTAAGTGAAGTAGATAAAAAGGCAATTATTAAAAAAATTGAACCTGAAAATTATCAGCACGTGTTTTTTAGTTCTATTGCTTATTCAAATGAAGTGTTTTCAAATGATATATCTAAAAAACTTGAAGATTTACAAAATTTCACTCTAGTTACTGGAATTGCAAATGCAAACCCTTTAGTTGATTTTTTAAATGATAAGAACTTAAATTTTGAACATTTAAACTTTAAAGATCATCATGAATTTTCGCAGCAAGACATTATTCAATTAGAAAAGAAACAGCTAATTATTACTACCGAAAAAGATTTTATGAGGTTGAAACAATACGAATCTTTAAAAGATAAATTATTCTATTTGCCGATAACTGTAAATATAGATAACGAGCAAAAAGTTAATAAGTTGATTATAGATTTTGTTAACACCTCGCTTAGCTAAGCAGTAGCCGATTTGTTGTTTTTTGATGAAAGTGCATTGTAAAGTTTTTTCTCAAACTCTTCTTGTTTGAATGGTTTTGGTATAATATCAGTAAAGCCAGCTTCATCAAATTCGTGCATTTTGTCTTCAATTGTAACAGCTGTTAATGCAAAAATTGTTAATTCTTTATCAAAAGCTCTTATTCTTTTTGTGGCTTCAATACCACTAATTCCTGGCATGTGAATATCCATTAAAATAATATCGTATTTATTAGCTTTTATTTTTTCTACAGCTTCTTCACCATTATCAACTACTTCACAATAAAGATTCATTTTTGTAAGAATCTTTTTAGTAATCATTTGGTTTATTTTGTTGTCTTCAACTACTAAAATTTTAACCTCATCTAAATTTAATTCACTCGTGTCTCCACTAAAATAAGTTACTTCTTTTTCTTTAGCTTCTTCAACTGAAGAGTATTCAAGAGGTATGTCAAAATAGAACGTTGTGCCTTTACCTAACTCACTTTTTAAGTGAATTTTACCTTTTAAAATTTCAATTAAACCTTTAACAATAGAAAGTCCAAGCCCAGTACCACCATATTTACGATTAATTTGAATAGAACCTTGAGAGAAGCTTTCAAACATGTTTTCTTGCTTTTCTTGGCTTATACCAATACCATTATCTTCTACTTCAAAACGTAAACTATAAATATCATTTTTTTCTTTTATTTTGTACACTCTAATCCAAATGTCACCATCTTTTGTAAACTTAATGGAGTTACCGATTAGGTTAATTAGTATCTGAGAAATTTTTAATTGATCTGCAATAAAGTTTTCTGGTAAATCTTTATCGTATTCAAAATGAATTTTAATATTATTGTCATGAGCCGAATTATCTAAAGCCATAACAATATTGTTTATTTTCTTTTTTAAGTTGAAAGATTCAGGTTCAATATCAACTTTATTAGCTTCAATTTTATTTATTTGAAGAATATCGTTTATAAAAGTTAAAAGATAATCGCCTGAAAATTTAAGAGATTTTAAATGTTGAATTTGCTCAGGTTTGGGGTCTTCATCAAGTAACATATTACTTAAACCTGTTACTGCATATAAGGGTGTTCTTAATTCGTGTGTTACTGTTGATAAGAAGTTAGCTTTAGTTTTTGATGCTAATTCTGCTTTTTCTTTTGCAATAATAAGTTCTCCATTTTTTTTATGAAGCATATTATTGGTTTTCAATCGTATATTATTATTATTATAAAGCGATAAAGTTAAAAGTGATAGTATGGTAATTAAAGCAACACTTAAAATAGATATTAATGTGCCAAGGTCGTTCTTGCTATTGGCATCACTTAATTCTTCTTCCGTTTTTTTGTTCTTTTCTATTTGATCATTTATTAACGCTTGAATTCTCTTTTCTGGCGATAAATTTGCGCGTTTTACATATGTAAGAGAATCAGAAAGTTTTAAATGTGCTTTTAAATAATCATTTGCAAGTTTATAGTTTCCAACATTTTGATGAATGTCACTAAGTGTTAAATACCCTAAATTTAAAATTTCAACAAAATTATTTTCTTTAGCAATTTGCAAACCTTCGTTTGCAAAAGTTAAAGCTTTTTCATTATCACCTAAAAAAGTATAAATTTTACCATGGTTAATTAACCCACTACTTTCTGTTTTTAATAAATCATATCTTTTTGATAAAGCAACAGCTTGTTCTGTAAGCTCTCTAGCTTTAGAATAATTCTTTAAATACATATAAGTTTTACCTTCACAAAGAAGCACTTCTGCTAAGTTTATGTTTACGTCTTCTTGTTCAAAAAGCGACTTTGCAGAGATATAATAATCTCTTGCTTGGTAATAATCTTCTTTACTAGTATAAACATCGCCAAACGTTTTGTAAGAGTTTCCAAGGTTTACTTTATCATTTGAAAAACGTTGAACTTCTATGGCTTTATTTAAAGATTTTATAGCCTTATCGTCTTCTTCTATAATAAGTTGAAGTTTTCCTTTTATGGAATAAATTTCTCCAATGCTTTTTTTATTGTCTTGTTTTATTGCTATTTCAAGTGCTTCATCTAATTCTTTTTGAGCATCATAATAGTTGTAGCTATCAATCTTTAATTGAGCTTGAGAAATACGGTAATTAATGTTGTTTTGTATTATTTCAGGGTCGTTCTCAATGGTGTTTTGAGATAATATACTGAAACTTAACAGCATTAAAAGGGCACATATGTAGTTGTTAATTCGTGGCATTTCAATTTTATAGTGTCGACAAATATAAATTTTTTATCGACAAAATGCAATTTTTTCCGATAAATTACATATTAAATCGATAATTCTTTTAGAATATCCGCTTTCATTATCGTACCAACCAATAATTTTCACCATGTTTCCTATTACGGAAGTCATTTGCGAATCGAAAATACAAGAATGAGTATTTCCAACAATATCAATAGAAACTATTGGGTCTTCAGTATATTCTAAAATGCCTTTGTATTTGTTTTTTGAAGCCTCTTTAAAGGCATTGTTAATAGTTTCGATAGAAACTTCTTTTTTTACATTAAAAGTAATATCAGTTAATGAACCATTAATTACAGGAACTCTAATGCCGCAACCACCAATTACATTAGCAAGTTCTGGAAATATTTTTGTTAATGCTTTTGCAGCTCCAGTTGTTGTAGGAACAATAGATTGACTAGCTGCACGTGCCCTACGTAAATCTCGGTGCGGCTGGTCGTGTAAGCTTTGGTCTGTAGTATACGAATGTATTGTTGTTATATAAGCTTGATTAATACCACAAAGTGAATTGATAATATCTATCATTGGTGCTGCATTGTTTGTTGTACAAGATGCATTTGAAATTATGGTTTCTGTACCATCAATAATGTCATCATTTACACCTAAAACAATAGTTTTTATATCATCTTCAATTGAAGGGACACTCAAGATGACCTGTTTTGCACCGTTATTTATATGATATTGTAAATCTTTAGTTAATTTGAATTTTCCTGTAGCTTCAATAACAAAATCAATATTAAAAGGTTTCCAATTAATATCTTTTGGGTGCTTTTTATTAAGCAGAACAACTTTTTTGTTGTTAGCTATAATATGATTCTTATTATGAGAAATTGTGCCATCAAATATTCCATGAACACTATCATATTTAAGTAAATGACTTAATGTTTTAGCATCTGCTAAATCGTTTATAGCAACAATTTGAATGTTTTTATAGTTTTGAAGTAGTCTAAAAACGCGTCTGCCTATGCGCCCAAAACCATTTATGGCTACAGTAATCATATTAATTGATGTGTTTTTGTGCTTTGTAAGATGAACGTACCAAAGCGCTACTTTCTACATGACGGAAACCTAAATTTAACCCAATTTGTTTGTATTCGTCAAATTGGTCTGGATTGATAAATTGTTTTACAGGTAAGTGTTTTTTACTTGGTTGAAGATATTGACCAATAGTAACTATATCAACATCATTAGCTTTTAAATCATGAAGTGTTTCAATAACTTCATCACGGGTTTCGCCTAAGCCAAGCATAATGCCTGATTTTGTTCTGCGATGTCCTTGATTTTTTAAATATTTTAAAACACCTAAACTTCTATCGTATTTAGCTTGAATACGTACTTCGCGAGTTAATCGCCTAACGGTTTCTATATTATGAGATACAACTTCTGGAGCTACATCAATAATTCTATCAATATGTTGCTCGATACCTTGAAAATCTGGAATTAACGTTTCTAACGTCGTTTCAGGGTTCATTCTGCGTACAGCTTTTACCGTTTCGCTCCACATGATACTTCCCATATCTTTCAGGTCGTCTCTATCAACGCTTGTTAAAACAGCATGCTTAATTTGCATTAATTTAATTGAACGACCAATTTTTTCAGGTTCATCCCAATCAACAGTCTCAGGTCTGCCAGTTTTAACACCGCAAAAACCACAAGAACGCGTACAAGTATTTCCTAAAATCATAAAAGTTGCTGTGCCTTCTCCCCAACATTCTCCCATATTTGGACAACTTCCCGAAGTACAAATTGTATTTAATTTGTATTTGTCAACCAAACTTCTAAGTTCTGTGTACTTTTTACCCGTTGGAAGTTTTACACGAATCCATTTTGGTTTTTGTTGACGTTTAGGTAATATATTTGAAACAGTGTCTGTTTTCATCACTTTAAAATAAAGAAGCAAAGATACAAAGTATTCTTAATAAATGTATCTTATAAAGTAGTGAGAAACCAAACACCAAATCCTATTAAAAAGATAATTCCTAACCAACTTAAAATATGTAATTGTTTTGATGGTTGCCATTTTTTTGGTGTGTGTTTACTAGAAATTAGTACATAATTTATGATGGCATAAAAAGGAGCTGTAATAAAAGATAGAATAGTGGCGATCTTAATTAGCAAACCCATTTCTGAAGCTAAAAAGAAAAAGATACAAATAGTACCAATTGTTAGTAATGCAATCCAAAAGGCATAATTAAACTTTGAAGATTTTTTAAAAAGTAATTGAGTGGTTTTTGCCATAGCTCTTGGTGAAGCATCTAAAGTTGTTAGTGTCGTGCTAAACATAGTTGTAAATGCAGCAATACCAATAATAATGTATGCCCAATTACCTAAATTTATTGTGTACATATCTATTAATTGACTAGAGAATACACCTGCCGAATTACTAAATGTTTCATCACTATTAAACATAACCAAAGTGCCTAAAAGAAGAAAACCTATACCTAAAACAATGGTGCTGAAATAACCAATATTAAAATCGAATAATGCAGATTTTGGTGTGTATTCTTTAGTGTTTTTATGCTTTTCAATAACCCACAGCGAATGCCATACCGAAATATCTAACGGTGCAGGCATCCAACCCATAAATGCTATTAGAAAAGCGATTTCTATACTATTTTTAGGAAGTATTTGTTTAAAAGAAATAGGTTCAGAAGTATTTAGTAAAGCCATACTTACTGCAACAATGGTACTAATTGTTAGTGTGATGATAATTATTTTCATCAATCTATCTAGCAATTTATACTTTCCTACTATTAATATTGTTAAACAAATAATAAGAATAATTACAGTCCAAATCTCAGTACTTGTTACTAGTTTGTTTCCAATACTAAATGTCTCAAAATCCCCAAATAGCGTAGACGCTAAACCTGCCGTTACAATAGTAACCGCTGTTTGTATGGTAAACATGGTGGCTAAATTTAAAACGTAATACGTTGCTAAAACACCTTTACCTAATTTGTTGTAACCATCCAATAAGCTTTCGCCTGTTGCAGTCGCATATCGTGGACCAAATTGAAAAAATGGATATTTAAAAATGTTTACAAGCAATAAAGCCCAAAGTAAACCCAAACCAAAATCGGCACCAGCACGTGTAGATTGTACTAAATGAGAGACACCAATAGCAGCACCAGCAAATAATAATCCTGGACCAAGATTTTTAAGTTTATGAATCATTTAGATTTTTGAATGATTTCTGCAAGTAATTTTTTGGCACGTAAAAGTTTCACTTTTACATTATTAATTGGTTCGTTAAGGCTGTTAGAAATTTCTTTATAGCTTAATTCTTGAAAATAGCGTAAATTTATAACTTCTTGATAATGAGGTTTTAATTTTTTAATGTCGCGTAATAATTTTGCTAAATGTTGCTCGTTTATAAGCTTATCTTCAGCTGAAGGCGATTCGTCTAATACCTGTAGAACTTTGTGGTCATTTTTTGAAAGTACTTGAGAAATAGAATTTTTTTCTTTTCGCAATAAATCTATATGAATGTTTTTTGAGATAGTAATCAACCATGTTTTGAACTTATAAGAATCATCAAAAGTTTCAATTTTATCAAACGCTTTTGAGAATGTTTGTATAGTAATGTCCTCTGCGTCATTTTCGTTTTCAATACGTTTTAATTGAAACCCATAAACATCATCCCAAAACAAATCTAATAAGTAATTAAATGCTTTTTGGTCATTCTTTTTTGCACGTTTAATGGCGTTTTTTATTTCCAATGGTTGGGTTTTGAAATAAGATTGGATATAAAGATAGTTAATTGACTAATAATTAAAAATATTTCTAAAAAGGGAAGTAAAAAAATAAGGTCAATTTCGTTTAATTTTTTAGCTGAAAATCCTATAATAGCATATTGAATAATGAATCGAAATAAACATAAAGAAATTACTATAAGAGGTTTATATACTATTGTTAATAGAATTATTGATAATGCCCAAAAATAAAATTGAGACAAATAAAATAAAGCTAATAAAATTTTATGTTTTAATTTATAATGTTTTGCGGTTGAAACGTGACGTCTTTTTTGTTTAAACCAGTTTTTAAAAGTTGTTTCTGGTTTAGATTCGGTAAAACTATCTTTTGTGAAGCAGATAGCAGTATTATTTTTGTTTGCAATCTGATTTATAAATAAATCGTCGTCACCAGAACGCACTTTCATATGATTCATAAAACCACTCGCATTAAAAAACTCGTTTTTTGTATATGCTAAATTTCTACCAACTCCCATATATGGCATACCTAATTTGGCAAACGAAAAATATTGAATGGCAGTTATAAGTGTTTCAAAACGAATGAGTTTATTTAAAAATGAATTTTTAACTTTTGAATACGCTCCGTAACCTAAAATAATTGTTTTTTTAGATGAAAAATGAGAACACATTTGCTTTATCCAATCGTTAGAAACCAGTTTGCAATCCGCATCAGTAAATAATAAATAATTATTTTTAGAAGCTTTTATGCCAAGTGTTAAAGCATATTTTTTACTTGCCCAAAAGGCTTCATTGTTTTTAACGTCGACAATTTTTATGTTAGAATATTTTTTTGAAAAAGTTTCCATAACTTCAAGTGTGTCATCATAGGAAGCATCATTAATTAAAACAATTTCAAAATCTGGATAGTTTTGAGAAATGATTGAAGGTAAAAATTTCTTTAAATTTTCGGCTTCATTTTTAGCGCAAATAATAACGGAAACTGGATAATGTTTTGAAGTATTTTCTTTGGGTTTTATAAAAGCAAACCTTCCAAAGAAAAAAAGATAAAATATAACTTGAATAAAAACTACTATAATAAATAAGTAGAAAATTAAATCAAGAAATGCCATAAACTACTAAGAGTGTTGAGGTTCGTTACAATCACTAAATTGGTCTGGAGTTTTTCCACAGAAACCACAAGATTCTCCACTTTCATTTAATACGGGGTTCTGACTAGCACAAGTACCAGCAAATTTCCCGTCTTTTTTTGCCCAAATTTTTATAGCAATTCCGGCAACTCCTAAGCTTAGTAAAATGATAGTTATTAAAAGAAGTTTCATCTTAAATTATTTTATGCAAAGATACAGTTTTTGCTATAATTTTTAATGTAAAAATTATATGGAAATGTGACGAGTTTGTTTTTTATGTGTCTTAAAATCAATTATTTGTATATTTATAATATCTAACCTATTAAAAATTTATTTTATGAAAAAATTATTTGCAGAATTTTTTGGAACATTTTGGCTTGTATTTGGAGGTTGTGGAAGTGCTGTTTTTGCAGCAGGTTTTCCAGACTTAGGAATTGGCTTTGTAGGCGTGGCATTAGCATTCGGTCTTACCGTTTTAACAATGGCTTATGCAGTAGGGCATATTTCTGGAGGGCATTTTAATCCAGCGGTTTCACTTGGTTTATGGGCAGGAGGGAAGTTAGCTAAAAACTTAATAGGCTATATAATAGCACAATTAGTAGGGGCAATTGCCGCCGCAGGAGCTTTATATTTAATTTTAACTAATAAATCGGACTTTGTTTCTATTGGTGGCTTTGCTGCAAATGGTTATGGCGATTTATCTCCTGACGGCTATTCTATGACAGCCGCTTTAATAGCTGAGTTTTTATTAACCATGTTTTTCCTATTAATTATTTTAGGAAGTACAAATGCAAGAGCACCAAAAGGATTTGCACCAATAGCTATTGGTTTGGGTTTAACGTTGATACATTTAATTAGTATTCCTATAACAAATACATCAGTTAATCCAGCACGTTCTACAAGTCAAGCTTTATTTGCTGGCGGCGAATATACAAGTCAGCTTTGGTTGTTTTGGGTTGCACCTATTGCGGGAGCAATAATAGCTGGATTTATTCATAAAGCCTTATTTGATAAAGAATAATTAAGACATAATTATAGCAATAAAAATCGCCACATTTTTAATTAAAAATGTGGCGATTTTGTTAGATTATAATAACTATTAATATATTTATTGTAAGCTAATTTCTGCAACTAAGTTTTCTAAAGATGCATTTGTATTACCTCCTTTTGGCTCAATAGTAATATTTAAAGCTAAAGCATTTTCGGTGTAAGGCAATGTTTTTAATTGCCTATCCATTTCGCTTAAAATGCCTAAACTCACCATTTTACCTTGTAATTCTGCCCATATTTGGTAGCATTGTTCTTCTGGTAATTTTGGTAACGAAACTACATCAATCATTGATGTTTTTTCTTTAGGATTAATGTATGCAACAGTTTTTAAATTTTTTGCTCTTTCATTTCCTTTTATGATATATTTCTCAGTTTCAGGATTGTTAAGCTTTAAAAGTTCACGCATCACATTATCAAGCATTCTGTTGTTTTGTGCAATATCGCTACGTAAATCAAAAATTTCATCTACAACCATTTGGTTTTCATTTGATAACTTTTGATTTTGAGCATAAAATAAATATGAAGTTCCAGCAAAAATTAATGCAGCAACACTTGCAGCAACACTAAATTTATACCATGACTTGTATTTTTTAGTAGTATTCATTTTTATTACAGGTTGCTCATCAAGCTCTTCTAAAATATTATTTAAGATGCTTTTTGGAGCTTCAACAGCATTGCTTTTTGCAACCACTTCAAGGTTAAATTGTAATGTGTTGTATGCATTTTGTACTTCAATGGATTTTGAAATATAAGTTTCAACCATTTCTGTTTCAGTAGAAGTAGTTTCACCTAATAGATATTTTTCTAATAGACCAGAATTTAAAAAAGTAGTTATTTTCTCATTCATGACGTTATTTATTGAGGGTTGTAAATTTTTCTCATTTCACGTAACCCAATTTTTAATCTCGATTTTATAGTTCCTAGTGGAATATTTAATTCATCACTAGCTTCTTGTTGTGTCATACCCTCAAAAAAGAGCGCATTAATTACTATTTGATATTTTTCATCTAAGCTACTTAGGTGTTTTTTAATATCTAAAACATCTTGGTTTAATTCGCCTGACGTTATCTTATATACGGCAGATTTCTCAAGTTGGACTTCTTTACCGCTTTTGTTCTTTTGAGAACGCACTTTGTCAATAGCAGTATTATATGCAATTCTATATAACCACGTAAATAATTTTGCTTTTGATGCATCGTATTTTTTTGAGTAACGCCAAATTTTCACGAAGCTTTCTTGTAATACATCTTGTGCCGTATTATCGTCCGATATTATTTTTTTAATAACACCCAATAATGCATCCGCATAATTTTCATACAGTAAAGTGATAGCTTTTTTGTCGCTTTGCCCTAATAAGTTTACTATTTGTTTTTCTATTGAAGAAATCAAGATAAATTCAGTTTATACGTATTGGTTAATTTGGTGCATAATGGCGACTAAGTTAGAAATTTCTTTTTTTATAAAATATTCACCTCGGTTTCAATAGAAATATTGAATAATCTTTTAATTGTTTTTTGAATTAATTTTGAAAGATTTAATATGTCTGAACCATTAGCGTTTCCATAGTTAACAAGTACTAAAGCCTGATTTTTGTGTACACCATAATTACCAAAACGTTTACCTTTAAAACCTGATTTTTCAATTAACCAACCCGCAGGAATTTTTATTTCATTTTCTGAAACGGAATAACTAGGAATATCTGGAAAGTTAATTTTTAAAGCTTCTAATTCTTTAGATGAAATTATTGGGTTTTTGAAAAAACTACCACTATTGCCAATTTCTTTTGGGTTTGGTAATTTACTCTCTCTAATAGTTATTACAGCTTTTGAAACATCTTGAATAGTTGGATTTTTAATACCCATAAAATCAAGTTGAGAAGTAATTGTGCCGTAATTTATATGAAGTTTATGGTTTTGTTTTGTAAGTTTAAGAGTTACACTTGTAATAATATATTTTTCTTTAGCATTTTGCTTAAAGATTGAGTTTCTGTAACCAAAATCACAATCGGTATTATTAAAAATTTTAGAAGCATGATTGTCTATTGAAATAGCTTCACATGATACAAATGAGTCTTTTAACTCAACACCATAAGCACCAATATTTTGAATAGGAGCAGTGCCAACATTTCCTGGTATTAGTGATAAGTTTTCAATACCGCCAAAATTGTTATTAATACACCAAAGCACAAATTCGTGCCAATTTTCACCGGCATTCGCTTTAACTAAAACTAAATTTTCATCTTCAGAAACAATTTCAATGCCTTTTAAATTTACATGAATAACTAAACAATTTTGATTTTTAGTAAGTAGCATATTGCTGCCACCACCTAGAATAAGTTTATTGGGGTATTCTTTTAAAGTTAAAACTTCTTTTAATTCATCAATATTTGAAACTGAAATAAAGTAAGATGCTTCAACATCAATACCAAAAGTATTAAAGGGTTTTAAAGATATGTTTTGTTCAATATGCACTAGTCTTTATAAATTTTTAAGGCTTCTTTTATAATATTTACAGCTTTTATTAAACTTTCTTTTTTAAGTACGTAAGCTATTCTAATTTGGTTTAAACCTGTGTTTGGCGTGGAGTAAAACCCACCAGCTGGAGCAACCATAACGGTTTCGTCATTAACATCAAAATGTTCTAAAATCCATTGTGCAAAATCATCCGAATTTTTAACGGGTAACTCAACAATACAATAAAAAGCACCTTTTGGTTTTGCTACTTTAACGCCTTCAATTTTTTGTAATTCAGTTATTAGCGTGTTTCTTCGTTCTACATATTCTTTAATAACATCATCAAAATAACTTTGTGGAGTTTCAAGAGCAGCTTCGCTTGCAATTTGAGCAAATGTTGGAGGACTTAAACGTGCTTGTGCAAATTTTAAAACCGTTTCTAAAACGGACTTATTTTTAGTTACTAAACAACCAATTCTTGCGCCACACATGCTATATCGTTTAGATACAGAATCTATCATAATTGCATGTTCATCTAATCCAACTTCTTGCATTACTGAATAATGTGTGTTTCCATCGTATACAAATTCACGATATACTTCATCTGCAATTAAAAATAAATCATGTTTTTTAACAATAGCGGCTAGTTTTTGTATTTCTTCTTTTGAATATAAATAACCTGTTGGGTTTCCTGGGTTACAGATTAAAATAGCTTTTGTTTTTGGTGTAATTAGTTTTTCAAATTCTTCAATTGCTGGTAACGCAAAATTATCTTCAATTTTAGAAATAACAGGAACCACTTTTATGCCCGAAGCAGTAGAGAATCCATTGTAATTAGCATAAAATGGTTCGGGAATAATAATTTCATCATCTACATCCATAATACTTCCAAACGCAAAAAGAAGTGCTTCGCTACCTCCAGTAGTTACAACAATATCATTATGAGAAACCTCAATATGATGTTTTTTGTAATAAGTAGCTATTTTCTGTCTGTACGTTTCAGAACCTTCCGACCTAGAATAAGCTAATACTTCTAGTGTGCTATTTTTTACAGCCTGTAAAGCGATTTTAGGAGTTTTAATATCTGGTTGACCGATATTTAAATAATAAATTGACTTTCCGTTTTTCACAGCTTGTTCTGCAAAAGGAACTAATTTGCGAATGGGCGATTGTGGCATTAACTGCCCCTTTTTTGAAATTGTTGGCATTTATAATGAGTTTAAAGTACAAAGTTGAGAAAATTATCTTAAAGTTTTTTTAAAAAACAACTCTAAATCAATAAGCTATTCTAAAGAATTGTAAATTGATGATAAAAATATTCTGTTTTTAATATGAAAAAAATTTTTGCTTTAGTAATGTTGTTTTTTTGTTTGAGTCATCTTAGTTTTTCTCAAGGGAAGTTTGTTATTCAAAATAAAAAACATTCAGATAAAATTAAGTTTAAATTTATAAATAACTTAATTATTATTCCTGTTGAAATTAATGGTGTAGAATTGTCTTTTTTATTAGATACTGGTGTTAGTAAGCCTATTATTTTTAATTTTTTAAATGTATCAGACACCTTAAAAATTAAAAACGCTGAGAAAATTTATTTAAGAGGTTTAGGCGAAGGCGAATCTGTTGAAGCACTAAAATCGAAAAATAATGTTATGAAAATTGGTGATGCTATTAAGTTAAACCAAGAGTTATATGCAGTTTATGATGCTAATTTAAATTTTGCACCAAGATTAGGTGTTCCTGTTCATGGTATTTTAGGTTTCGATTTATTCAAAGATTTTGTTGTTGAAATAAATTATTCTAATAGATATATTAGAATAACTGAGCCACAGAGTTTTAATTATAAAAATTGCAGAAAATGTGAACGCTTAAACCTAGAGTTCTATAATAATAAACCTTATTTAAATGCAAAAGTTAAAATTAATAATAATGAGATTCCCGTTAAATTATTAATAGATACTGGAGGTAGTGATGCTTTGTGGTTATTTGAAGACGATTCATTGGGTTTAGTATCTGATAAAAAATATTTTAATGATTTTTTAGGTCATGGACTTAGTGGAAGCGTTTATGGGAAACGTTCTAAAATTGATGCGTTTTCTTTAAAAAGATTTGTTGTAGAAAAGGCTAATGTTGCATACCCGGATTCTGCATCTATTTCTTATGCTAGACAATTTAAAGGGCGTAATGGTAGTTTAGCAGGCAATATATTAAAACGATTTAATCTTATAATTGATTATCAAAAAGCCAAAATCACACTAAAAAAGAATTCTCATTTTAAAGAACCATTTAGCTATAATAAAAGCGGCATCGAGTTAGCACATATAGGTGTAAGACTTGTAAGAGAAAGAGATGCCTCTAAAAGTGAAGATAAGAGTTCTTTGACTAAAGGAAGTCAGCAAAATAGTACAACTATTATTATAGAGGTTAAGTATAAATTTTCTCTAAAACCATCTTATTCTATAGTTGAATTGCGGGTAGGTTCTCCAGCGCATAGAGCAGGATTAATGATTGGAGATATTGTTTTATCTATTAACGGAAAACCAACATACCAATATTCATTGCAAGATTTAATATATAAGTTCTATGATGAGGCAGGTAAAAGAATAAGGTTAAAAGTTGAAAGAAAAGGCGTGATTTTAACTTTTAATTTTCAATTAGAAAGCCTGTTTTAAATAAAAAGAGCCAAAGTATTTAAATACTTTGGCTCTTTTTATTTTTTAAGAATAACAGATTATTGCTCCATTACACTTTTGTCTTTCTTTTTAAGAACACTTTCTTTACTAGAATCTACAACTAAACCTTTTATTTTTAAGGCAATAGTTGGTGTTACAGCATTAGAAATAACTGTGATAGTTTTTCTAATAGGGTTTACTCTATTAGTATCATACTTTACCTCAATTTTTCCAGTTTCACCAGGTAAAATTGAACCTTTAGGCTTTTTAGGTATGGTACAACCACAACTAGAACTTACTTTAGAAATTATAAGTGGAGCATCACCAGTATTTGTAAACTCAAAAATTCTTACACCATTAGATCCTTTTTCAATAGTTCCGTAATCAATGGTATCAGTTTTAAATTCTATTTTTGCTACTTTTTCTTGTGCATTAACAGAAAAACTGATTAATCCGATAAATAAAATTGTAATTAATTGTTTCATTACTTTTAATTTTAAATTCATGTCAAACATACTTACTTTTTCTACAATCTGCAAAAATATTAGACGTAATGCACGTTTGTTAACATATCCAACTTAGTTAAATGTACAAATAACTTTCCTGTTTTTTATCAATAACTCTTATTGCTTTCACAGAAAAAGAAATATAAGTACTTTTGCAAATTAAGATTCAAAAACTATTCCAAAGTATGCAAATTCCATCAAAATATGATGCAAGTCAGGTAGAAAGTAAATGGTACGATTACTGGATGAAGCACAATTATTTTCATTCAAAACCAGATGAAAGAGAGCCGTATACTATTGTAATTCCTCCACCAAACGTTACAGGCGTGTTACATATGGGTCACATGCTTAATAACACTATTCAAGACGTGTTAATTCGTCGTGCGCGTTTACAAGGTAAAAATGCGTGTTGGGTTCCGGGAACAGACCATGCGTCTATTGCTACCGAAGCTAAGGTGGTTGCAAAGTTAAAAGAGCAAGGTATTGATAAAAATGATTTGTCTCGTGATGAGTTTTTGAAGCATGCTTGGGATTGGACAGAAGAATATGGAGGAGTAATCTTAGAACAATTAAAGAAATTAGGTTGTTCTTGCGATTGGGATAGAACCAAATTTACAATGGATGATGATATGTCTGAAGCTGTAATTAAAGTATTTGTAGATTTATACAATAAAGGTTTAATTTATCGTGGCTATAGAATGGTAAATTGGGACCCAGAAGCAAAAACAACCTTATCTGATGAAGAAGTAATTCATGTTGAAAAACAAGGGTTATTATATTATTTAGAATATAAAATTGAAGGTAGTAACGACAAGCTAACCATAGCGACTACAAGACCTGAAACTATTTTTGGAGATACAGCAATCTGTATAAACCCTAATGATGAACGTTTCACACATTTAAAAGGAAAGAAGGCAATTGTGCCTATCTGCGGAAGAGTAATTCCTATTATAGAAGATGAATATGTAGATATTGAATTTGGTACAGGTTGTTTAAAAGTAACACCTGCTCACGATGAAAATGATAAGGCTTTAGGAGAAAAACACAATCTAGAAGTTGTAGATATTTTTAATGAAGATGCATCGTTGAATAGCTTCGGAATGCACTACGAGGGAAAAGATAGATTCGTAGTAAGAAAAGAAATAGTAAAAGAATTAGAAGAAAAAGGGTTTTTGGTGAAAACTGAAACACACCTTAATAAAGTAGGAACTTCAGAAAGAACAAAAGCAGTTATAGAACCAAGATTAAGTGATCAGTGGTTTTTAAAAATGGAAGACTTAGTAAAACCAGCAATAAAAGCAGTTTTAGGTAAAGATTCTGAAATAAATTTATATCCAAAGAAGTTTGAAAATACGTATAGGCACTGGATGGAGAATATTCGCGATTGGAATATTTCTCGTCAATTACTTTGGGGGCAACAAATTCCAGCTTATTTCTATGGAGATGGAAAAGAAGATTTTGTTGTAGCCGAAACTATTGAGGAAGCAGTAGAACTAGCAAAAGTGGCAGCTAACAACCAAGAGCTAACAGCTAATAGCTTAAAACAAGAAACAGATGCATTAGATACTTGGTTTTCTTCTTGGTTATGGCCAATGAGTGTGTTTGACGGCATTAGAAATCCAGAAAACGAAGACATAAAATATTACTATCCAACCAACGATTTGGTTACAGGTCCAGATATTTTATTCTTTTGGGTTGCCCGTATGATTATTGCAGGATACGAATATAAAAACCAAAAACCATTTAATAATGTTTACTTAACAGGATTAGTTCGCGATAAGCAACGTCGTAAAATGAGTAAATCATTAGGTAATTCACCAGATGCGTTAAAGCTTATAGAAGAATACACAGCAGATGGAGTTCGTGTTGGATTATTATTAAGTAGTGCAGCAGGAAACGATTTAATGTTTGAAGAAACCTTATGTCAACAAGGAAAAGGGTTTGGAAACAAAATTTGGAATGCATTTCAATTAACTAACCTTTGGAAAGTAGCAGATATTGAGCAGCCAAATTCTAGTAAAATAGCCTTAGAATGGTACGAATCTAAATTTCAGCAAACTTTATTAGAAATTGAAGACCATTTTAGTAAATATAGATTGTCTGATGCTTTAATGACTATCTATAAGTTAATTTATGATGATTTCTGTGGATGGTTATTAGAGATTGTAAAACCAGCATATCAACAACCCATTGATTCAAAAACGTATAAAAATGTAATTGCCATATTTGAAGATAATTTAAAAATTCTTCATCCATTTATGCCGTTTTTAACTGAAGACATTTGGCAATATATTTCCGAACGTTCACCTGAAGAAGCTTTGATTGTTGCAAAATGGCCAGAAGCTAAAGCTATCAATTCAATATTAATTTCTGAATTTGATTTTGCTTCGGAAGTTATTTCGGGAATTCGCTCTATTAGGAAAGAAAAGAATATTACCTTTAAAGAAGCCATTGAATTTTCAGTAATAAATAATGAAAATACAAACACTACGTTTGATGATGTTATTGTTAAACTTGGGAATCTTGAAGCTGTTAATTATGTAAAGGAAGCAGTTGAAGGCGCTTTAACATATAGAGTGAAATCTAATGAGTATTTTATTCCAATATACGGTGCAATAGATGTTGAAGCCGAAATTAAAAAACTAACGGAAGAATTAAATTATACTGAAGGGTTTTTAAAATCGGTACAAAAGAAGCTTTCTAACGAGCGTTTTGTGGCTGGAGCACCAGAACAAGTGGTTGTTAGTGAAAAGAAAAAAGAAGCAGATGCTTTGGCTAAAATAGAAACTCTAAAAGCTAGTTTAGATAGTTTGAATTAGTTTTTTT
>CAZLXG010000027.1:0-15176 GCA_964563585.1 uncultured Flavobacteriaceae bacterium
TATCTTTTTGTTGTGCCAGTAAAATTGTAGAGTAACAAAAAATGATAAAAAAGAATAATTTTTTTTCATTAGGGTAAGATAGGTTGGTTAATAAAGGTATTTAATAATAAAGATAAAATTACTATTAATTATGAAACTGAGTATTTTTTAACATATTTAAAGTCGTATCATATAAATTTGTGTTTTCCATTTTACTTTTTAACCAAGCATAAAAACTCATAACAAAAATATCTTCTTGTTCAGCATTAATCCATACAAATGATTGCTCTACTTTTTCCTTAAATTGAACTGATTTTATATGCTCGGGTTTTTTGTAATATGATTCTATAAAGCTTAAATAAATAATTACGCGTTCTTGATTTATTTGTTTTAAATATGAGTAATAATGCCGTTTAAAACTTAAAAGTCTAGATTCGACTATGTTTACATTTTTAAGTTCAATTTGTAAAATAATTTCAGCTAAATTCTTTTTAATTATCCATTCAATGCCAGCTTTTTCTATATACCATTTATCTGTATGATAAAATTTTGAAAATATACTTTGCGCTTTTTTATAATCGTTTTTTTGAATGTAGAACATTACCAAACTAAGATGAATATCTAAAAGCGATTCAATATCTGAATGTTTTGAATGTGTAAAAGGTTCTAATAATTCTATGGCTTTATTTTGCTGATTGGTGTAGTTGTAATTTAAAGCAAGTAATAAGTTGTATTTTAATTTAAAAGTACTGTAATGTTTTTTTTGTTTTAATAGCATATTTTCATGCATTTGCTTTAAATACAGTACGGATTCTTTAAATTTCTTATTTCTAAACAATGTATTTGCTATAAGATATAATACTTGAATATGATAAAACAATTGTTTTTCTTTTGTTTTATAGTCTTCAATCGATTTGTATGTGTTAATTAAAAATGATTCTATTTTTAAATAATCGTTAGTTATAAAGGCAGAAATACTAACAATAGTCATTAATTGGTATAAAGATTTAAATGACATTGATTCGTTTAAACTAATATTATGTTCTTTTAATGAGCTATTTAAAATAGACTGAAAATCTACTACTTCACCTTTATAAGTTATGTTGTTAAGTGTTTGTCTAATTTTTGCATATACAATGTTAAGCTGGTCTTCTAAATAATGATTTTTTTGATTTTGTTTGAAAGTGTTTATTAATTCGTCAATATTTAATGAAGGGTTTGAATATGCGTATTGAATTTTTGTATGATAAATTTCATTTAAAATAGAAAACAGGTGATATTCTTTTGCTAAGGTTTCAGCTTTATCTAAAATTTTATAGGCAACTATTGGTTTGTTGTGTAACAGGAATGTTCTAGAAGCAAGAATGTATTTAATGATTTGCATATCTATTGAATTTTCTTCTTCCAAATTCACATTGGCGATAAAATCGATTAACGATTGATATAGTCTTTTTCTAAGTGCATGATAGGCGTCTTTGTTGTTTCTTTTATAAAGTTTGAAACAAAGTTCTTTTGATGATAATTCATCTTTCACTAATAATTTGAATAATTGAATGTTTTTTGTATCTCGTCGTTTGTTCTTCTTTTCTAAATAAGAAACAAACCGTTGTTGTTCATCAACGGAAAATGTAGAAATAATAATATTTAAATTACTCATTTAATCGTCAGTAAAAAATTAATTAACAAAATAAAAATAGTCATAATATGAATAAATACTATTATTATATCGTCAGTTTATTTAAAATATTGTGTTTTTTGTTTTAGTAAATGATTGCAGATTTGGCTTGTAATTATTAAAACAAGAATTATGAATTATGAAACAACAGTTTCTTTAGATGAAAAATTTAAAAAAGAAGAAGCAAGAAAAGAAAGTAAAATTTACGATCAAAAACCAACGTCAGCTTTTATAGGTGCTTCATGGTCAGTATTATTAATAGGCATGGTTTCTTATTGTATTGGTTTATGGAATGCAGAAATGTTATTAAACGAGAAAGGTTATTATTTTACCATATTACTATTTGGACTATTTTCTGTCATCTCAGTTCAAAAAGCTGTGAGAGATAGAATGGAAAATATTCCTGTAACAGATATGTATTATGGCATTAGTTGGTTTACATCCATAGCTTCTATTGTATTGTTAGTTATTGGACTTTGGAATGCCGATTTGCTTTTAAGTGAAAAAGGGTTTTACGGCATGTCTTTTCTGTTAAGTTTATTTGCGGCTATTGCTGTGCAGAAAAACACTAGAGATGTGCAGTATATTGATAGAGTAAGTGATGAAGAATTGTAGCAATTTATATTTATAATAGCTATATTGTTTTATATAGTTCATTTTCCTTTAAGATGGTTAAGTGCTATGTGTTATTATACAGTAGTTAATAGAGATTCGTTTCAAGAAGTGTTTTTAAAATTTATAAACTAATAAAATGAATTCAAAAATTCAAAACGACATAAAAGAACTTGTTGAAGAACAAGTTATTTCAAAAGACATTGCCACAAATATTGAAAACTATTATAGGTCTAAAAAAAAGGATACTCCTAATAGGCTGTTTACGGTTTTCGCTGTGTTAGGCTCAGCATTAGTTGGTCTTGGTATTATTTTAATTCTTGCACATAACTGGGATAACTTTTCCAGAAGTGTAAAAACAATTTTTGCTTTTACGCCATTAATTATTGGGCAATTAATTGTAGGCTATACTATTTTAAAGAAAAAAAGTGTTACATGGCGAGAAGCTTCAGGGGTATTCTTGTTTTTTGCTGTTGGGGCAAGTATCGCTTTAGTAAGTCAGATTTATAATATCCCAGGGGATTTTAGTAGTTATATGCTAATATGGATTTTGCTTTGCGCACCACTTATTTATCTTTTAAAATCTAACGCATTAGCAATTTTACATATTGTTTTTGCAACAAGTTATGCATGTTCATTTGGGTATTTTAATGGTAATCATACACCTTGGCTATATTTAGTAGTGTTGGCTATAATGATGCCACATTACTACCAATTACTTAAAGATAAGAAGACGCATAATATAACTTCAATTTTTAATTGGCTTATACCAATAAGTGTGGTTATTGTGTTAGGAGCTTTTGTCAATAGAAGCGAAGAACTTGGGTTTTTAATGTATGTTGTTTTATTCGGATTGTTATATAATATTGGTAAAATCCCATTTTTCGATAACCAAAAATTAAGAATAAATGGTTATTTAATTTTAGGTTCTTTAGGAACAATATACATATTGTTATTAGCAAGTTTTGACTGGTTGTGGAAAGATGTTTTGAGGCATGAAATTGTATTTAATTCTCAAGAATTTCATGTGTTAATAGTACTTTTATTAATAACATTAGGTGTATTGATTTATTTGTATTCAAAAAAATGGATTCAAAGTTTTAACCTATTTCAATATGTATTTATCCTTTTTACAATAATCTTTTTTATAGGAATATCAGGTAGCATCATTCCAATAATTCTAATTAATTTATTAATACTTATTTTAGGAGTGATGGCTATGAAAATTGGAGCAGATAAATTTCATTTTGGTATTTTAAATTATGGTTTACTAATTATAACTGCACTTATAGTATGTCGCTTTTTTGACACTAATATGAGTTTTGTGGTTAGAGGACTATTGTTTGTTGGCGTTGGTGTTGGCTTCTTTTTAACCAATTATATGATGTTAAGAAAACAAAAAAACAAAGTAAAATAAAAGCAAACAGATGAAAACAATACATATATTAATACTATTTATAGTTGTAGCAATAGCGCAATTATTTATACCAGCTCAAATGATTTTTAATCGCGAAGCTATAATAGAGAAAGGCACTGTTTATAAATTTAAAACACAGCCAGTAGATCCTAGCGACCCGTTTAGAGGAAAATATATCAACTTAAATTATGATGTCAGGTCTTTTGTAACTACAGATACACTTTGGAAAAGACAAGATGAAGTTTACGTTTACCTTGATACTGATAGTTTAGGTTTTGCGAAAATAAGTGAAGTGAGTAAAATTCCTTTAAATTTAACTAATGATTTTGTTGTTGCAGAAGTTGGTTGGTATAACAAAAGAACGCAAAAATTAAATTTTAATTTACCTTTTAATCGTTATTATATGGAGGAAACCAAAGCTTATGATGCTGAGGTTGCGGTAAGAGATTTACAGCGTGATTCTATTCCAAATAATACTTATGCTTTAGTATATATAAAAGATGGCGAAGCGGTATTAAATGATGTTATTATTAATGAAATATCTATTAAAGATTATGTAGAAAAAGAAGACTAAAAGTAATAGATTTAATTTATTGTACCTTAGTATTCTAACTAGTTTTTATTTATGCCATATTGGTTATCCATTGTCATTACGGTTTTAGTTATTTATGTAATAATTAGTGTTGCAATATATTACTTGCAAGATTATATCATGTTTAAACCCGAAAAACTTCCTAAAGATTTTGAGTTTGCTTATAAAAACCAAAAAACAGAAGAATATAATATTGAAACTAGAGATGGCGTTACTATTAATGCGTTACGATTTTATCCTAAAGGAGAATCAGAAGGCGTGGTGTTATATTTAAAAGGAAACTCTAAAAGTATTAAAGGATGGGGCAAGTTTGCAGTCGATTTTACAAGACATAATTATAATGTTTTAATGGTAGATTATCGTGGTTTTGGTAAAAGCACAGGTAGGCGCACGCAAAAAGCTATAAAACGTGATTTACAAGTTGTTTATAACAAAATTAAAGAACAAACTACTGAGGATAGAATAATTGTTTACGGACGTTCGTTAGGTTCTGGTTTTGCCGCAAAATTAGCATCAACTAATCATCCTAAAATGTTGGTTTTAGATGCGCCATATTATAGTCTATCTAAGGTAGCAGCACGTTATGCACCATTTATGCCGTTTTCAATATTGTTAAAATTTCCTTTGCCAACTTATAAATGGTTAAAATATGTGCAATGTCCAATTCATATTATTCATGGTACAGATGATAAGTTGATTCCATATAAAACCAGTGTAAAGTTATCGCAGGTAAATCCTAAATTAACAAAATTGCATACGGTTATTGGTGGTGGGCACAAAAATTTGAATAATTTCGAATCCTATCATGCCATGTTAGACGATATATTAAATAGCAAACCCAAAACAATCGATTTAGAAAATACAAGTATTAATGTTATTCACTCCTCAAAAAAGAAAAAATCAAAGGCTTAAAAAAGTAATTTTTATACTTTTGGGCTTGTATATTATGATAACATCTTCATTATATTTTTTACAAGAAAAATTACTATTTCTACCTACAGTTTTAGAGCAAGATTATGTTTATAATTTTTCTTATCCTTTTGAAGAATTATTTTTAAAGACAGATGATGCTGCTGTAATAAATGCGATTCATTTTAAAGCTGAAAAACCAAAAGGTGTTATTTTGTATTTTCATGGTAATGCAGGTGATTTAAGTCGTTGGGGAATTATTACAGAGTATTTTGTTGAAAAGCAATACGATGTTTTAGTGATGGATTTTCGAACCTACGGAAAAAGTACAGGTGTTTTAAGCGAACAAGCACTTTACAACGATGCTGAGTTTTGTTATAATTATATAAAGTCACGTTATAATGAAGATAGTATAACTATTTATGGTCGTTCTTTAGGTACAGGAATGGCAAGTTATGTGGCTTCAAAAAACAAACCAAAACAACTTATTCTAGAAACACCTTATTACAGTATTGTAGATGTGGCGAAATCTAGATTTCCTATGTTCCCGATTGAAACATTATTAAAATATAAGTTTCCTAGTTACCAATTTATTAAAAATGTAGAATGTCCAATTACTATATTTCATGGTACAGATGATGGGGTTGTGCCGCATAAATCTGCTAAAAAACTTTTTGACGTTTCTCCAAAATCACAAACCACATTTATAACTATTGAAGGTGGAAATCATGGAGATTTAAGAAGTTATGATGCTTATTTAAAAGGTATTGATTTCGTGTTGAAATAGACTTTACTTTGGTCTAGCAGATACTGTTTTTCTTTTTGTGTTTTTTTGAATGATGAAATGTTCGTTAGGAATATGAAATTGATTTAAATTTTATTCACTAACAATTATATTTTTTTAAAGCCAATCAATACCATTCCAATACTCGTCAAATAAACTACTATCTTTAATTTCAAGGATTTCTTTATTGTTGTTATTTAGCTGTCTTTGTTCAAAAAAACCTCTATGACCATTTAAGTGATAAATGACATTTTCTTGACTAGTTTTTTTCATAAAGTGAAGAAAGTCATCATTAAGGTTTTTTAAATTTTGCACTTCATTTTCTTTTAAAAAAGATTATAGTTTTCTGAAAGCATTATTTTTTATAAACCACACCTTCTTTCATAACAAAAAACATATTCATTAAAACACTGATGTTCTCTAATGGATTTCCATTAACTGCAATAATATCAGCAATTTTTCTGGTTTCAATAGTTCCAATTTTGTTCGACATACCTAAAACTTCAGCAGCAGTTATTGTAGCCGATTTAATAGCCTTATTCTCATCCATTCCATATTTAACCATAAGCTCAAATTCTCTGGCATTTGTACCATGTTTACTTACTCCTGAATCTGTACCAAAAGCAATCTTTACCTTTCCTTTTAAAGCTCTTTTAAATGAAGCTTCTACAACGGGTCCAACCTGACGGATTTTATCAGCAATTGCTGGAGGAATATTTTCATTAACCTCAAGTTCTTCAGTTACAGAAACGCCTGCTAATAAAGTTGCTACTAAATAAGCCCCAGTTTCATTAAACAGTTTTACAGATTCATCATTTAAATAAGAACCATGTTCTATTGTTTGCACACCAGCTCTTAATGCAGCATTTATACCATCGGCTTCATGAGCGTGAGCAGCTACTTTTCTTCCGAGACTATTTGCAGTTTCAACAATAACAGCTAACTCATCATCTGTAAGTTGTTGTCCAACACCAGCATTTGTATTGCTTAAAACGCCACCTGTTGCAGTAATTTTAATAACATCGGCTCCTTGTTTTACAAGTGCTCTTACAGCTCTTCTACAATCATCAACTCCATTGCAAATACCAACTTCTTTTTCAAAAGCATTTTCAATTTCAGTTCTATATCCATGAGAATCTCCATGACCACCAGTAGCCGAAATTGCTCCAGTTGCAGCAATTATTCTTGGTCCATCAATATCTCCACTCGCAACAGCGTTTTTTATAGAGTTTATTAGTTTATAATTTGCACCTAAATTTCTGACTGTTGTAAAACCAGCCATAAGCGTTTTATTTAAATACGGAATGGTTCGAAAAGCTATTTCTTCATCGTAAAGTGTTGTCCATTCGTGCGGGTTTGAATTAGGGTCACGTTCACCAGTTATATGCGTATGTAAATCTATAAATCCGGGAAGTACAAATTTGTCTTTTAAATCAATAATGGTTACTGTGGCATCATCTTGCAAATTCAAATTACTAGCAGTAATAAATCCATTTTCAATATCTTTTATAATATTTTTTTCAATAATAATACTTTTGTTTGTTTCAATATTGCTTCCGGGTTTTGCTAATAATGTTCCTGCATGTATAATAGTAATATCTTGCGCATTGATTGTAAAGGCGAAGCAAAATAAAAAACTTAATAGTAGAACTAATTGTTTCATTTGGTTGGTTTTAGTGTTGAAATAATATTTTAATAATGAATAATTTCAACTAATATAACTATTTTAATTGATAAGAATTAGATGTAAATAAAAAGGAATCATATTGCTATGATTCCTTTTTTAATATCTTAATTTATAAGTTTTGTTAAACTACTTCTACAAACAAACCATCATCAGTTTTCTCAACTTTAGCCAAATTATTTTTAGTCAATTCTTTAATGGTTTTGTCCCATTTTTTATTCGATAAACCAGATTGTGTTTTCAAGTTAATCAATTCTAGTTTTTCAGTTTTTTTCAAAATACTTAAAACATTTTTAGCTTCATCACTAATAGCAATTGCCTTTTTTTCTGGACGCATTTGCGGAAAGAATAATACTTCTTGTATACTTTGGTTATTAGTTAAAAACATAATCAATCTATCCATACCAATACCTAAACCAGACGTTGGAGGCATTCCGTATTCTAAAGCACGTAAAAAATCTTCGTCAATAAACTCTGTTGCTTCGTCATCTCCTCTTTGAGCAAGTTTTAATTGATGCTCAAAACGTTTGCGTTGATCTATTGGGTCGTTTAATTCAGAGTATGCATTAGCAATTTCTTTACCACAAATCATGAGTTCAAAACGTTCTGTTAATTCTGGGTTTTCACGATGCTCTTTACATAAAGGGCTCATTTCTTTTGGATAATCTATAATGTATGTTGGATTAATGTAGTTGCCTTCACATTTTTCACCAAAAATCTCATCGATTAATTTCCCTTTTCCCATGGTTTCATCAACTTCAAGATTCATGCTAATTGCTGCCGCACGAATCTCATCTTCAGTTTTATTGGTAATATCAAAACCAGTAAAATGTTTTATAGAATCTGTCATCGTTACACGAGCATAAGGTGCTTTAAAATCAATTTCATGTTCACCAAAAGTTGCTTTTGTAGTGCCGTTTACAGCTAGTGCACAATGCTCTAAAAGTTTTTCGGTAAATTCCATCATCCAATTATAATCCTTGTAGGCCACATAAATTTCCATCATAGTAAACTCTGGATTATGCGTTCTGTCCATACCTTCGTTTCTAAAGGTTTTGGCAAATTCAAATACACCATCAAAACCACCAATAAGTACCTTTTTAAGATATAATTCACAGGCAATTCGCATGTACATTGGTACATCTAAACTGTTGTGATGTGTAATAAAAGGTCTGGCAGCTGCTCCCCCTGGAATTGGTTGAAGGATTGGAGTTTCTACTTCAAAATAACCAGCGTCGTTAAAGAAATTTCGCATGGCTGCGAATAATTTTGAGCGTTTAATAAACACTTCTTTTACATGTGGATTTACCACCAAATCTGCATAGCGCTGTCTAAAACGTTGTTCAGGGTCTGTAAAAGCATCAAACACAACACCATCTTTTTCTTTTGGTAAAGGCAACGGTTTCAGAGCTTTACTTAATAACGTAAAATCTTTTACACGTACCGATTTTTCACCAACTTGTGTTGTAAATAATTCGCCTTCAATACCAATAAAATCACCAAAATCCAACAATTTCTTAAACACATCGTTGTATTTAGTTTTGTCTTCGCCTGGACAAATTTCATCTCTATTAAAATACACTTGTATTCTACCTTCAGCATCCTGTATTTGTGCAAAACTAGCCTTTCCTTGCACTCTCGTAGACATTAATCTACCAGCAATAATTACCTTTTTACCCGCTTCAAATTGGTTTTTCACCTGTTTCGATGTGTGGTTTACTGGGTATAAATCTGCTGGATAGGGGTTAATACCTAGCGCGCGTAATTTTACTAATTTTTCTCTGCGTACAAGTTCTTGCTCTGATAATTGCGACATATTCTAAATGCTGTGTGTGAATTTTAATGGCGCAAAGATACTATTAAAACCTATCTTTTAAAACAATTTTTTGGGCGTTACCCTTCGGGTCGGGCTATTCGTTGCAATCTTTTTGCTCGTTGCCTCACAAAAAGGATTTTCACTACTATCCCTAACGCAAAGTGTAACAAAATAGAAGAAATTACGTCAAATAAGTAATCATCAATTAAAATCAAATCAAATTATGAGTTTCTGGAGAGTTTTACTGTCTATTATTTGTCCGCCTTTAGCAGTTTTAGATAAAGGTTGTGGCTCTATATTTATTGTCTTTTTACTATGGCTCTGTGGCTGGGTTCCGGGTGTAATTGCAGCACTTGTTATAATTAATAATCCTAAAAATTAAATTATCTTTGTTTAAGTTTTGCGAGCCGTATATTACGGTTTAAAACCCTTGATTTATTCAAAATGAACAGATTTACATTTTTATTACTAGCCTTAGTTGCTATATTTATTACTAGTTGTCAATTTTCCGAAAACATTTATTTTAATGAAGATGGTTCGGGTAAAATGGAATTTAGTTTTGATGCCTCCGAAATCATGCAAATGGCAGGCGATAAAATATCCAAAAGTACAGGCGAAAAGGAAATGGATTCTACATTTACTTTCAAAGAAATTTTCGATAAAAAAAGAGATAGTATTTCAAAACTATCTACCAAAGAACAAGCAAAATTAAAAGCTTTAGAACCTTTTTCTGTACATATGCTAATAAGTCAAGAAGAAAAGAAAATGAATTTTGAAATTTCCACAGATTTTAAAAATGCTAGCTATTTGCAAGATATGTTGGGTTCTTTAAATACCATTAGTAATTTAGATGGGAAAAACCCTGTTAAATCTAGCAATTCTATAAACCCGTTTTCATCAATGGGAAGTAACGGGAATTCTAATTTAAGATATTCATTCAAAAACGGAGTTTTTAAGCGCACGATTAAAGTGATTGATAAAGAAGCTCAAAAACAAATTATAGATAGTATTAGGGAAATGGCTATGATGTTTTCTAGTTCAAAATATAAACTTAATTATCATTTTCCAAGACGTGTGAAATCTGTATCAAACGATAAAGCATTATTTAGCGCAGATGGAAAAACAGTAATTGTTGAATACGATTTAATGGATTATATAACAAATCCAGAAATAATGAATTTAGAAATTGTATTAGAAGATTAACCTTGAATAAAACCATTAAAATAGAAGATTTAGGTCTAAAAGACTATAAACAAACTTGGGAATACCAAGAACAATTGTTTAAAAGCATTGTAGATACTAAAATTAAGAATAGGCGAGAAGATGCAGGTTTAAAAACCAAAAATTATTTCTTATTTGTAGAACATCCACATGTGTATACGTTGGGTAAAAGTGGCGATTTTTCTAATCTTCTAGTAACAGAAAAGCAGTTAAAAGAAAAAAATGCAACGTTTTACAAAGTAAATAGAGGAGGCGATATTACGTATCATGGTCCAGGACAAGTGGTTGGTTATCCTATTTTAGATTTAGATAATTTTTTTACCGATATCCATAAATATCTGCGTTTTTTAGAAGAAATGATAATTTTAACACTAGCCGAATATGGTTTAAAAGCCGAACGTAGCAAAGGCGAAACGGGTGTTTGGTTAGATGTAGGCACACCATTTGCGCGTAAAATTTGTGCTTTGGGCGTACGCGCAAGTCGTTGGGTAACTATGCATGGTTTTGCGCTTAATGTAAATGCTAATTTGGGTTATTTCGACCTTATGATTCCTTGTGGTATTCGTGGTAAAGCAGTAACCTCTTTAAATGTTGAGCTTGGTGTTAAAGAAGTGAATATGCAAGAAGTAAAAGAAAAGTTACTAAAACATTTTACTACGCTTTTTGAGTCTGAGTTTTTTTAGGAGTTTGATTAGTAGTTTGTGTGCATTTTTTTCGTCTCTAAGATATAGCGCTGTAAACTTCCAAAGAGTTTTAAATTTTTCAACGGTGCAATGAGACCTTCCTCTCCAAAACCAATCGCCATCAAACTCATGATATGGTCTGAAAATCAAGTAAAAATTAGAATGTATGCAAGTAAAGTGGATTTAGATGTCATAGTTTTTTTGATTAAAAAAACTAAATATACAACGAGTTTAAAAATTAACTCGAATACTCACATTTGGAGTAATACCTAAAGATTGATTTTCAACTTTAGTAACCATATTGTCGTTATCTAAAGTGTAATATGTATTTATTATATTTTTTTTGTTTAAAATATTCCAAACCGATGCGCCAATGGTGGCATGAGCAGTTTTAGAAATATTAAAATCGTAAGTCGCTGAACAGTCTGCACGCAAATAATCATCTAAATTATTGTTGTTTGGCGATTCGTAATTTATAATGCCACTGGTAAGCGTATCATCTTCATTAATAGTGTTTGTAGTTGGTTTTCCCGAATGCCAATTTAAACCAAGAGCCAATTTAATATCACGATAAGTATACACACCAGAAAGTGCTAAAGCTTGACGGATATCAACATTGTTAGGAAACGGATTGCCATCATTTAAAGTAGGAAACGTATAATCATTTTTGCTGTAGGTGTAACTTAACCAAGTGCTAAATACGTTGCTAAACTGTTTGTTTATTAAAAAGTCAACACCTTTTATTTCATAATTGCCAATAGCATTTATAAACTGAAATTGGTTTTGAAATCCTTGACTTCTTGCTGTAATACCATCAACTTCTTTAAGGTATGTTTCGGCACTAATTAGTAACTTGTTTTTGTTGTAATGGATTCCTGCTGATACCTGTTTGCTTTTTATAATTGGTATGGGTTGAATGGTTTGATTGCCATTAATCACAATTTCTGTATTATTGTTTGAAAGTACCCAACGGCGTTTTTCAATACCTAAAAAATCATTTTGTAAATCGATAATTTGCGAGGTTGTCTGACTTTTAATTTCACCTAATAATTCAAATCTAAAATAATTTAAAAACCGTTGGCTAAAACTTAAACGAGGTTCGAATAAATACATGTCAAACTTAGGAAGATAGTTAATTCGGTTTCCTAACGTTAAATTGGTTTTGGCATTGTTTGATAAAAAAGAACCTTCAGCATAAACTGAATGACTTCTCACTACTTCTTTAATATAACTTCTAAAAACAGGATTATTAACATCTTCTAAATTGCTAATACCAACTTCAATAAATTGGTAACCAGCATTTATTTTAAGGTTATTATTTGCGGTAAAATTTACATCTAATTTTGCTGAACCGTCAAACACTTCGTTTTCTTGTATTAACCGTTGGTTGTTACTAATGTCAAAATTTGTAGCATCCAAATCGTAATTAGATACATACACTTGTGCAGTTGTAGATAATTTAGAATTCCAATCTCTAGTATACGTAATACCCGTTGCTATATTACGCTGCGATAATTTACTATTAAGCGATTCGTTTCTGTCATTAACCCGTGTTTGTTCATCATAATTTAAATGATTATTTACGTTTAAAAAATGAATACGAAGTTTGTCTTTTTCGGTTATATTATATAAAAACTTAGCAGTAATATCGTAAAAATAAAATTCTTCACTTTTATCAATCGAATTTTCTACATCCGAATCTTGAAAAATTCTTTTAAAATATTGGTCGTAAGTTGGAGTTGTAATTAAATCGGTTACCGAGCGACGCGTGGATAGTTGTAATTCGGTATTTTTTGATAACGGAATTTTAGCAAATGCATCTGCATTTATCAAATTAAAACCCATGCCTGCTTTAAATTGATTGTCAATTTCGTTTGGAAGTTGCATGTCGATAATACTAGAAATTCCATCACCATATTTTGCCCGTGTTCCGTTTTTAGATACATTAATTTCTTTGGTAATATATGGATTGAAAGCAGAAATTAATCCGAAGAAATGACCAGATTGATACATTTTTATACCATCCCAAAGTAGTAGATTTTGGTCGTGTGTTCCACCTCTAACATTAATATTTGAAACGGTTTCATCAATGCTAATGACACCCGGAAGCGATTGAATGGTTTGTAATACATCGGGTTCAATTAAACCCGGAAGAATTCCAAAAGTTTCAGGTTTTATTTTGATGCTTCCATCATTTAGTTTCGAAATACCTGTAGTTAGGTAAATGGTGACTACTATTTCTTCAAGACGTTGTGTATTTAAAGTAATGTTGGTGACTCTTAAATTTTTTATTGCAATAAAGCGGTTGTCTAAAATTTCAAAATCTAAATTAGTTTCAAGTTTTAAAAATTCTAAAGCTTCATTTAAGCTTAAATTATCTTTTGGTATAAAAGCTTCTTTGTCTTTTATAGTAATATCGGCATAAGAAAACTTAATGTTATGTTTGTCTTCTAAAATTTTTAAAACAGCAATAAGTGGTTGCTTCTCTTTTTGAATAGTTTGTGCGTTTAAGAAAGCAATATTCAAAAAAAACAATGAAATAAAAATAGAAAGGATACCTTTTCTATTCACGCTTTAATGTTATAGTATTGTTTATTTTACTATGTGTTAAGTGTAAAGGTAAGGTAATTGCTTTTATGGCAACTTCTATATTATCGTGTGCAAAACTACCAGTGAATAGCTGATTTGCATCAATGTTATTCAACGTAAAAGTAACGTTGTATTGTCTTTCAAATTCAGCAATAACTTCTTTATAAGGTAAACTTTTAAAGGTGCTTTCGTTATTTAACCACGAAGGTGTTAAGCGGTTTTCTTTTTCTTTAACAATTATTTTCCGATCTATAATTAAAAAACTGTCACCAGATTTTAATTTTGTTTCTTGAGAATTGTAAGTAACGCCAACGAGTCCTTCGTAGCAAATAACCTCAAAATAATAGTCCCGTTGTTTTACATTAAATTGAGTACCATAAACCGTTACGGTTCCTGATTTTGTTTTTACCTTAAATGATGACCCTTTAGCGACTTTAAAAAAGGCTTCGCCTTCAAGTTCTACTTCACGTTCGTTTTTCCAATCTTTTTTATTGAATGCTAAAAATGATTTTGCGTTAAGCGATACGCTGGATGCATCTGGTAATTTTATAGTTGTTTTTTGTGCAAATTCGGTAGTAATTGTAGTATCTAAAGTGGTTGTGTAATAGTATAAGCTAAAACAAACAGCAAGTATTGCGGCAACACGCATTAATGGTTTAAACCAATGTGTTGATTGCTTTTTAGTGCTTTTAATGGTAGATAATACATTTTCTAATTCCTTAGAAGTATCGTAATCATCAGCTTTAAAAGCCTGCATGCTGTTATTTAACTTTACTAAATCATCATAATCTTCAAGCTTTTTAAAGGCTTCAAGCTCCTGTTCATTTAGGTTGTTATCTAACCATTTCGATATCAAAATTTCTTTATTCATAATCTTTATACAACTATATAACAGTTAACTTTTATTTTTCCCTACCCTAGTTTTAAAAAAGTTTAAAATTTATTCTTCATCGATTTCACTCATTTATAAATTCGAAGAAATCAATTTTTCATGAAAATCTCCCAAACTTAGTCTCAATCAACGGTAATAATAATATTTTTTGCTCTATAAAAGCATTGTGCATTTTCAGTTCCATCAGGAAAAAAATATAATAAATTATTAAATGAATAACCATCTGGTTTTACATTTTGACTTTCACCTCCAAAAAATGATAATAACCTTATTATTATTTGTTTAAATACAATTCTCATAATTCCTTTATATTTTCTCTCAAC
>CAZLXG010000027.1:15276-28159 GCA_964563585.1 uncultured Flavobacteriaceae bacterium
TTATTATTATTTGTTTAAATACAATTCTCATAATTCCTTTATATTTTCTCTCAACTTTTTCAAAGCACCATAAATACGTTTTTCAACTGCTTTGCTAGAAATATTTAAAAGTGCCGCAATTTCTTTAAAACGTTTTCCTTCAACGCGATTCATCATAAAAGCGACACGTTGCGCTTCGGTTAAATTTGATAATGCTTTTTGTAATTTATCGTTATACTCATTTTCCTGCATTATAAATTCAGGAGTTTCGTTAGTATACATTTTAGGTTTAGTTTGCTGATGTTTCAATACTACTTTTTGATGCGCTACTTCATTCAACATTAAATTATTGGCAGTAGTAAAAACAAAACTCTTTGCTTTTTCGGGCGTTATTTTCGTACAATTTTGCCATAATTTTATAAAAGCATCTTGCACTTTGTCTTTTGGATTTAACAAATCACCAAATTTATAGTATAAAAAATTGTGTAAATCTTTAGAGTGTTTATTAAAAATGGAAGAAAAAATGTGCTCTTCGCAAATATTATCATGTAGTTGTTTGCCCATTATTATTGGTAGTTGGAGCTACTAAAATAGAAAAAAAAAGTATTGGGGGTAGGAATTTTTAAAGTTATCCTGTTTTATAATCAAAAAGCAATGTTGAACCCAAAATCAATTATCATGAAAACGAAAATGAAATTATTATTACTATTACCTTTTTTTGCCCTTTTAATGTTGACGTCTTGTCAAACTGAAAACCTTGACATTATTCCCGTTGAGAAAACTAAAGCACTTGTTGCAGATTCTATGCTAACAAGTTTAATAAGTTCTGCATCTACTATGGATGGCTCTGCAGATAATATTATAGATAATGCAAGTTGTTTATCAATTGAATTGCCAGTTACTGTTATAGTAAATGGACTTGAAATCACGATTGATTCTGTTAAAGATTACAGAGTTATTGAAGCTATTTTTAATGAGTTTGAAAATGATAACGATAACTTAGAAATCATCTTTCCAATAACGATTGTATTAACAGATTACTCAGATATTGTAATTAATAACAAAGAAGAATTAGAAGCGTTTATTGAAGAATGTAATGGAGAAGGAGAAGAAGATGACGATATAGAATGTATTGATTTTAAATATCCAATTTCATTTTCAGTTTACGATAATGACTTCCAAGTAATTGATATAATTACAATTGAAAATGACAGAGAATTATTTCTTTTCATAAAACGTGTTAGAGAAGGTGAAGTGTTTGCAAGCTTAAACTTTCCAGTTACTATGGTATTAGGTGATGGAACTATGCTTGAAGCTCATAATAATCAAGAACTACAACGTATTATTGAAGAAGCAAAAGATGTTTGTGATGAAGATGATGATAACGATTATGGAGATGACGATTTTACAAAAGAACGGTTAGATGAACTTTTAATGTCTTGCTCATGGATTGTACACGAATTTGAAAGAAACGAAGATAATTTAACAGAACAGTATCGTGAATATGCAATTATATTTAAAGAAGACGATGTAGTAAAAGTATATACAAGAGAAGGCAATATACTTACAGGAACTTGGTCTACAAGAGTTACAGATAATGGAGCATTAATAAAATTAGAGTTTGATACTTTGGTAGACTTTGCTTTAGAATGGTTTGTATATGATTTAGAACCAGGCAAAATCAAATTGTATCAAGCAGGTGGGAACAAAATAATTTTAAAGAAAAACTGCGATGTACTTGTTAATATAACTAAAGAACGTATTGAAAACTATTTACAAGAATGCTTATGGAGAATAAAACGTTTACACATTACTGGAGTAGATAATACACAAAGTTATATAGGAACGCCATTTAAATTCTTTGAAAATAATGTTGTGAAAATTAGAGAAAATGGTGAGTTAGTTGAAGGAACTTACGAAATTTCTAAAACTGATGTTGGATTTGTTTTACAGATAAATATAGAAGGCAGACCAGATTTAGAATTAGAGTGGATAGTTACATTCTTAGAACAAAGTTTAATTAAGTTAGAATCTCAGAATAGTGAAATGATTTTGAAAAGACATTGTCCTGAAGATGATGGCGACTTAAACTACATAGATGGTGTATTGATTGATGGCGAATGGGAAGTTGCTTTATATGAAGATGAAAATGAGAACAAAACTGAAAATTATTATATGTATGTAGTTGAGTTTTTAGAAAGCGGAAGAATAAAAGTAACAGACCCTAATTATGGTGTTATATCTGGTTCTTGGTTAGCTTACAGAAACGAAGGCTTGTATTTAGGAATGCACTTTGGAGATACAGAACCATTTAATGAGTTAACACACAGATGGAAAATTGTAGAAATTACACCAAATAGAATTGAATTAAAAGATTATAGTTCTAATGGTGAAGTAGAAAGAATATTAGTTCTTGAAAAGAAAAGTTAATACATGTTTTGGTAAAAAGGAAGCCCAGTCTTATTCGGTTTACTCAAGGTTAGTTAGGTGAGTTTCCTTTATAAGGTCGTCAAAAATCAATTTTGGCGACCTTTTTTTTATTGTTAGTTCGAGCGCAGTCGAGAACAAAATAAAAAGAACATAGAAAAAATTCACAAAGTTGGGTAGGTATTTTTGAAAGTATCCTGTTATATATAAAAATGCTATATTAAAACTAAAATCAAACCAAAAATGAAAATTAAATCATTAATACTATTACCTTTTTTTGCTCTTTTAATTTTTATGTCTTGTCAAGATGAAGTCATTGAAATTACAGAAATAGACGAAGAGCAGGTATTTGAAGCTAATTCTCAAGTTGCAAATTTAATGGCGAGAGTTTCTACAAAAGATGGCTCAAAAGATAATATTATTGATGGCTCAAGAGAGTTATCTGTAAATCTACCTGTAAAAGTATTTGCAAATAGTGAAGAAATAACAATCAATTCTACTAAAGATTACTCTAAAATTGAGACCAATTTTGATGCAAATGAAGATGATGATGATACGCTTGAAATTGAATTCCCTATTACTGTAACGTCTAGAGATTATTCAAAAACTGTAGTTAACAGTCGTACGGAATTAAATGCTCTAAGAGGTGATTTTCCTAATGAAGGAGAAGATGACGATATAGAATGTATCGATTTTAAATATCCAATATCATTTTCAGTTTACAATGCTAATTTTCAAGTAGCAGAAGTAGTAACTGTTAATAGTGATAAAGAGTTGTTCCTATTTATCAAAAATTTAGAACCAGGTGTTTTAGTAAGATTAAATTTTCCTGTAACAATGGAATATGCAGATGGCTCTACAGTAGAAGTTTTTAATTATATTCAATTAGTAAAAGTAATTATTGAAGCTATTCATTTATGTGATGAAGATGATGATAACGATTATAATGATGATGATTTTACAAAAAAACGATTAGACGAACTTTTACAATCTTGTCCATGGATTGTAAAAGATATTCATAGAAATGATAATAATTTAAATAACAATTATCAGGATTATGCTATGTTCTTTAATGAAGATGGTAAAGTGCAAGTTAGAACCAATACAGGCAATATACATACAGGTTCTTGGGAAACAGAAATTACTACAGATAGAGGCGCAAAAATAACTTTAAAGTTTGATACGCTTGTAGATTTTACATTACAATGGTTTGTTTATGAAATTGAAGAAGGAAAAATTAAACTATTCACAGAAGGCGGAAACAGAATTATTTTAAAGAAAGATTGTGATGTTTTAACTAGTGATTGTTCAGAAGAACATATAAAGGATTTTCTTAAAACATGTAATTGGAATGTAGTTGCATTTGATGGTTCAGATAATTTAATTGAATACGAATTATCATTCAGAGACGACCAAAAATTATACGTAACTTTAGGAACCGATCAAGTTTTAGCTAAATGGTCAGTATCATTATCGTCTACAGGAAGAACAGAAATCACATTATCAGAAGTTGCAGCATCAGGTATTCAAGCTATAAATGGTAGTTGGAACGTACTAGAATGTGGAGAAGATAGAATAAAGTTTATAGACGCTAATAATCAAACTATGGTAATTGAAAAGAATAATTGCTATGGAGAAGAAGAGTTTAAAAACGTAATAACGGCATGTAGTTTAGAAGTTTCAGAATTATTATTTAATGGCACAAATTTAGCCAATGAATTCAATGATTATTTATTCACATTTTATGAAAATGGAATGTTAGTTGTACAAACCAATGGCGATAAAATTAACTATGGTTCATGGGACGCAACTACAGGAATTAATGGAAATGCCGTAGTATTAATTAATATGTTAGAACTCTCAAATAATATTAATGGTTACTATGAATTAGAATCTTTTGACAGCAAATTTATTAAGTTAACTACAATAGAAGATAAAGTATTGAAATTTAAAAAACGTTGTGAGAATACTAATCCAGATAATGATGTAGAGCAAATAAAAACATGGTTGCGTAATGATTTATGGCAGATAACTTATTTTGTTCAAGACGGTATAGATCAAACAGATGATTTTACAGATGTTAAGTTTAATTTTCAAGAAAATAACAATACAGTCGTTATTGATTATAGTGTAGCTACACCATCAGAACAGAATTTACAATATGAAGTTTTAAGAGATAATTCAAACCAGTTAAGATTTATAATCAATTATTTAGGGCTTTTTCCTTATTATGAAATTGATAATGATTGGTATATTACTGAAGTTGGAGAAAATAAAATAGAGTTGCATAATATAAATGAACCTAACGATACGCAAAACGTATTAGTCATTGAGAAAATACAATAATCCATTTTAAATTGATTTGATAAGGTTAATACATCATTTGTCAATTTAAGTTAGTTAGTAATCCTTTATTTAAGCTGTTAAAACGAAAGTTTTAGCAGCTTTTTTTATTAAAATGATACTTTGTTTAGTTACATAGAGAAATTGAAGTGAAAACGAAAATCTATCTAAATAAAAACAAAATAATTCATTATTTTTGCAACTTCATTTCAAATTAAATATAGCAGACTGCAAACTGTAGACTGTTTACTGAAGACTTAAAAAAAATATGTTTAATAATTTAAGCGATAAATTAGATAAAGCTCTACACGTTCTTAAAGGGTACGGAAGTATCACCGAAGTTAATGTAGCCGAAACTTTAAAAGAAGTACGTCGCGCATTACTTGATGCCGATGTTAACTTTAAAATAGCTAAAGATTTTACCAATAGAATAAAAGAAAAAGCACTTGGGCAAAACGTATTAACAACGTTACAACCAGGGCAATTAATGGTTAAAATCGTAAAAGACGAGTTAACCGAACTAATGGGTGGTGATGCCGAAGGAATTAATCTTTCAGGTACACCAAGCATTATTTTAATGTCTGGTTTACAGGGTTCTGGTAAAACAACATTTTCTGGTAAACTTGCTAATTATCTTAAAAATAAAAAATCAAAAAAACCTTTATTAGTAGCCTGTGATGTGTATCGTCCTGCGGCGATAGACCAATTACACGTAGTTGGAGAGCAAATAGGTGTTGAGGTTTTTAGTGATAGAGGAAATAACGATCCTGTTGCAATTTCAAAAGCAGGTGTTGCACACGCCAAAGCAAACGGGTTTAATGTGGTTATTATTGATACCGCTGGTCGTTTAGCTGTTGATGAGGTGATGATGACTGAAATCTCAAACATTCATAAAGCCATTCAGCCACAAGAAACCTTGTTTGTTGTAGATGCTATGACAGGGCAAGATGCTGTAAATACAGCAAAAACCTTTAATGATGTGTTGAATTTTGATGGTGTTATATTAACAAAATTAGATGGAGATACGCGTGGTGGAGCTGCAATTTCAATTAAATCGGTAGTCAATAAACCAATCAAATTTATTGGTACAGGTGAGAAAATGGAAGCTATCGATGTGTTCTATCCGTCTCGTATGGCAGACCGTATTTTGGGAATGGGTGATGTAGTGTCGTTAGTAGAACGTGCACAAGAGCAGTTTGATGAAGAAGAAGCTAGAAAAATTCAAAAGAAAATAGCCAAAAATCAATTTGGGTTTGATGATTTCTTAAAGCAAATTCAGCAGATTAAAAAAATGGGAAACATGAAAGACCTTGTAGGTATGATTCCTGGAGCTGGAAAAATGATGAAAGATGTTGATATTGATGATGATGCTTTTCAAGGTATTGAAGCTATTATTCATTCTATGACACCAAAAGAACGAAGCAATCCATCAGTAATTAATGCGAGTAGAAAAGTTAGAATAGGTAAAGGTTCTGGTACTTCGGTGCAACAAGTGAATCAGTTGTTAAAGCAATTTAATCAAATGAGTAAAATGATGAAAATGATGCAAGGTGGCGGCGGTAAAAAAATGATGCAAATGATGAAAGGCATGAGGTAATTCTCATGCTTTTTTATTTATATAAAAAATCAATTAATCAAAAGAATAACACAACAATATGATTTTACTTGACGGAAAGAAAACGAGCAATGATATTAAAGATGAAATTGCTGCTGAGGTAAGAAAAATGAAAGCTAAAGGTGAAAAGGTGCCACATTTAGCGGCAATTATTGTTGGTACAGATGGTGCTAGTTTAACCTATGTTGGTAGTAAAGTAAAAGCTTGTGAACGAGTAGGTTTTGAGTCTACTTTAGTACAAATGTCTAACACTACAAGTGAAATTGAGTTGCTTGATAAAATTAAAGAACTAAACGAAAACCCAAAAATAGATGGGTTTATAGTACAATTACCATTGCCACCACAAATTGATACACAGAAAGTTTTGCTAGCAGTAGACCCAGATAAAGATGTGGATGGATTTCATCCTACAAATTTCGGGAAAATGGCATTGGATATGAGTACTTTTATTCCTGCTACGCCATTTGGTATTTTAGAGCTTTTAGATAGATATGGTGTTGAAACTAAAGGAAAACACACTGTTGTTATTGGTCGTTCTCATATAGTTGGAAGACCAATGAGTATTTTAATGGGACGTAAAGGATTTCCAGGGAATTCAACTGTAACGCTTACTCATAGTCACACAAAAAATATAACTCAAATTACATCACAAGCAGATATTATTATTTCGGCATTGGGCGTTCCAAATTTCTTAAAAGCAGAAATGGTTAAAGATGATGCAGTAATAATTGACGTTGGTATTACACGTGTTCCAGATGAAACTAGACCTAGAGGTTATAGAATTACTGGCGATGTAGATTTTGAAAATGTAAGTAAAAAAGCAAGTTATATTACACCAGTTCCTGGAGGCGTTGGACCTATGACGATTGCTATGTTGCTTAAAAATACATTACTAGCAAGAGAAAGGCATAACCAATAATTTATAGCATAAATGATTACATTGCATTATGAATTTTTTAATTTATAATGCATTTTTTTTGTTAGCTAGAGTAGCCATTGGAAGTTTGCAACATATAATACCCATAGTTTTAGCTGTTTTGGTTTATGTATTATTTATTAGATATTCAAATAGAAAATTAAGTAAAAAGCAACAAGAAAACGCACTTCATATACTTGCATACTTCGTAAGTGCAACCGTTTTAATATTTCACCTTTATAGTATAAGCTTAGGAAATTACGATATAGCTGTCGATTTGCCTTTGTATTTATGTAGTTTATTGGCGCTAATAATTCCCATATTTACTTATTATAGAAAATATTGGATGTATGAAATTTTGCTATTTTGGATTATTGCAGGAACCTCGCAAGGTGTAATAACCCCAGATATAGCTGAAGGTATTCCAAGTTTCGATTATTTCAGATATTGGATAGTGCATTTAGGATTATTAACAATAATATTCTATGCAACTTTTGTTTTTAAAATGCGTCCAACATTAAGAAGTGTGTTTAAATCTTTTTTTGTATTGCAGCTTTATGTGCTTTTTATGGTAGCTATAAATTTTGTGCTAAATGCTAATTATTTTTATTTAAATGAAAAGCCCAAATCAGCATCAATACTAGATTATTTTGGAGAATGGCCGTTATATATAATTGTAGTGCAACTAATAATTATTCCATACTTTTTATTGATTTACTTGCCTTTTTATTTAGCTGAAAGAAAACGTAAGAAGGTAGAGCAAACTATTTAGCAAATAATTGACGCTTATCCTTAAAGGTCTTAAATTCTAAAGCATTACCTGATGGGTCTTTAAAAAACATGGTAGCTTGTTCTCCAACTAAACCTTCGAATCTAATATAAGGTTCAATAATAAATTGAATGTTTTTTTGCTTTTAATTGTTCCGCGAAAGTGTGAAAATTATTCCAAGATAAAACAACACCAAAATGTGGCACAGGAACATTTTTTCCATCAATAGGATTGGTATGTAAATCTTCATCAGATTTTGGTTTATAATGAATAACTAATTGATGTCCAAAGAAATTAAAATCTACCCATTGCTCACTACTTCTTCCTTCTTCACAACCTAAAACATCACGATAAAATGTGCGGCATTCATTTAAATTATAAACAGGTATTGCTAAATGAAAAGGGAAAATGGAAGACATTTTTAGGTGCTTTTTTTTCTAACTAAATTGGATTGATAGACTTTAGTTGAATCTTCTAAAAGTGTGTTAAGCTCAATAAATTCTTCTTTAGTTAATTCTCGATATTCACCAACAGGCATATCTAATTTAATGTTCATTATTCTAACACGTTTAAGCGTTTCAACTTCATAATTTAAATACTCACACATACGACGAATTTGTCTGTTTAAACCCTGTGTAAGTATAATTTTAAAGGTGTTGGAATTTACTTTTTTAACAACACATTTTTTTGTGGTTTTGCTTAAATCTTCTATATAAATACCGTTAGACATTCTGGTGATGAACGTTTGAGAAATTGGTTTGTCTACAGTAACAATGTATTCTTTTTCGTGGTTGTTACTCGCCCGAAGTATCTTGTTTACAATATCGCCATCGTCGGTTAATAAGATCAAACCTTCACTAGGTTTGTCTAATCTCCCAATAGGGAAAATGCGTTTTGGATAATTAATAAAATCTATAATATTGTCTTTTTCTACACGAGTATCGGTAGTACAAACAATACCAATAGGTTTGTTAAATGCAAGATAAACAAATGCTTTTTTTGTGTTGTTAATTTCTTCACCATCAACATGTACAACATCAGTTGGTGAAATTTTTGTACCCATTTCAGGAATAACGCCGTTAATGGTAACGCGTCCAGCATCAATAAGTTTATCGGCTTCTCTACGCGAGCAATATCCAACTTCACTTAAAAATTTATTAATACGTTTTAATGGTACATCCATAATTTCAAAAGTACAACAATCTAAGCGTTTAAAAATTCAATTATATGCGTATTAACTTTTTCAGATTTTAATCCATGACCAAGACTTCTTGTGGTTATTAACTCTGAATTTGAATAGTTTTTTTGAAAATCTAAAGCATCTGTATAAGGAATAATACGGTCTTTTTTATCATGAATTATTAAACCTTTTGCGGTAATTTCTTTTGAAAATTTTGAAGCAGAAAAGTATTTTGGTAAATGCTTAAATTCTTGAAGCACATATTGATTCATCTCGCGTACAACCTTTGTGTTATAATTCATCATTTTTGAATAGCGATTAAAAACGCCTGTAAAATTTGATGGTGCGCCAAGTAAAACTAATTTGTTTACAGATTTTAATTGATATTTATATTGAAAAAATACAGTTGCCATACCACCTACAGAATGCCCAATAATGGTATTTACATTAAATTTATCAGCAACAATATTAATGCATTCTGAATATAAAATGGCATTAAATAATTTCCCAGTTGAATTTCCATGAGCTGGTGCATCAAGTGCAACAATATTATAATTTAAAGCTTGTAATTGCTCAACTAAATTTTTCCACCTATGCGTATTGCTTTCCCAACCATGTGCTAATAAAACGGTGTCTTTATTGCCTTTCCAATGGTAAGTCATTATCGAAATATCATTGTATTTTAGTCTTTTTTGATTTGCCGATTTTAAAAAATCTGAATCAATATTTTTTAATTTGATTTTTTGTGGCGAAGAAAATAATAGAATAGCAAGTTTAGCTGCATATTTTGATGAAAAATGGCTGACAAGGTTTAATAGAAAACCAACTGTTTTCAGAATAAAATTATTCATTTGTAATGGATATTGTTAACGACTCCAGTTTAAGAAAAAGTACTTCACTTTTGCATTATCAGGAATGTGTGTAGCTTCTATAATTAAATTCATATCAAACCGAAGATTTGCAGGTAACTCTTTTTTATCAATAGTAAAAGCAGCATTAATTTCGTTTACCGAAATTACAATCGAGTTTATTAAATTGTCTATTCTAGAAATTTTATAGTTTGCAACTATGTCTTTAAATGTGCTTAAAGTAGTTAGGTTTTTGTCTGTTTTATAACGCGAATCAAATATTTGAATACTTTGAATTACCGAAGTAGAATCTAATGATTGTCTTGGTGAAAGTGATAATAATTTTTTACCGCCTTTTTCAAAAACTATTATATCATTTATGTTGCCAGTAAACTCATCTCCACTAATAAATTTTATAATAGAATCGTTACTGAAAATAGTTTCTAAATCTTTTACTTGAGTAGAATCTGTTAACAAACCAATATGTTGCTTACTAATTTGAAATGGGTCTTGTTCTTTTTTACAACTTGTAAAAACTAATAGAATAATAATGATGCTTAAAATATATTTATACATGAATTTGTTTGGGTTTTTAATAATAAATAGAAGTAAAATTCTAATTAACGGTTTTTCATAACTTTGCTTAAAATACCAAAAACACTTCGTATAAACGTTGCGCTTGTAAGTACTTTTACTATAGGATTCATACGAGTGCTTTTTCGTCTTGTTTTAGTTGTTTTTCTTCTAGATTCAACTTTTCTAAGTGCCGCTTTTTCTTTTCGTGCTTTTTCTTTAACTTCTTCTGCTTCTGCTTTCTCTATTTTTTTATTAAGCATTTCATAAGCACTTTCTCTATCAATATCTTTGTTATATTTTTTAACAAGTTTAGATTTAGAAAATAACGTACTTAATTCACTTTTAGTTAAAATATCCATTCTACTCATTGGTGCACGCATCATAGTTGCAGCCAATGGTGTAGGTCTTCCTTTTTCATCTAAAGCAGAAACTAATGCTTCTCCAATACCTAACGATGTTAACATTTCGGTAGTATCATAATATTTAGAATCGGGATAGTTTTGTGCAGTTAATTTTATAGCTTTTCTGTCTTTTGCAGTAAAAGCTCTTAAAGCGTGTTGTATTTTTAAACCAAGTTGACTTAAAACTGCTTCTGGAACATCGGTTGGGTTTTGCGTTACAAAATATAAACCAACCCCTTTACTACGTATTAATTTTACAATACTTTCTATCTGATTTAATAATGCTTTTGATGCTTCATTAAAAATTAAGTGAGCTTCATCAATAAACATGATAAGTTCTGGTCTGTCACTATCACCTTGCTCAGGAAATATTGAGTAAATTTCAGCCAATAAACTTAACATAAATGTTGAAAATAACTTAGGTCTATCTTGTATGTCTGTTAATCTAATTATATTAATATAACCTCTGCCTTCATCATCAACTCTTAATAAATCATCTACTTCAAACGAGGTTTCACCAAAAAATAGTTCAGCACCTTGTTGTTCTAATTCAATCACTTTACGTAAAATAGCACCTGTTGATGCGGTAGAAATTCTACCATACGCTTTTGTGAATTCTGCTTTTCCTTCTTGAGTTGAATATTGCAAAATCTTTTTAAAATCTTTTAAATCAAGAACAGGCATTTTGTTATCATCGCAGTATTGAAAAATAACAGCAACAACACCAGATTGTGTATCAGATAAATCTAAAATTCTTGATAATAATACAGGCCCAAATTCGCTAACAGTAGCTCTTAAACGAACACCATCTTGTTCAGAAAGTGTTAGTATTTCAACTGGGAATTTTTTAGCTTCAAAAGGTATCCCTATTTTTTCGTGTCGTTCATCAATTTTACGATGCCCAGGGCTAGGTTGTGCTAATCCACTTAAATCACCTTTAATATCCATAAGTAAAACAGGAATGCCCTTGTCGCTTAAGTTTTCAGCTAATACTTGTAATGATTTTGTTTTACCAGTACCTGTTGCACCAGCAATTAAACCATGACGATTCATGGTTTTTAGAGGAATTTTTACATGTGCACCAGTAATAGTTTCGCCATCTAACATAGCGGATCCAACAGTAATAAAATCACCTTTAGTTGTATTACCATCTGTTATATGCTTAAAAAAATCTTCCTTCTTACTCATGCCTTATAAATTTGGATAAAAATACAGGAAATTAGAAGAAGAAAAAAATAAGAAATTTAACTAAAAAATGATTATTTAATTTTTTCAATATATATATCGCAAGTATTTACGCTTCTAAAAACTGCTGGAGCAGAATTCCCACTTCTTACAGTTTGAACACTAATAGTTTGTCCTGCGGTAATATTAAAAACCTCAGTTATGTGAAGAGAAGATTCACGATGACCGTTTGAATGTCTTACATAACCAGTAGTAGCTATTGTACCTGTTCTAGTACCATTAATAGCAAGTTGAGCTTCAACTGAAACACGCACATCAGAGTTACCACCAACTGTTGGTACTCTGTAAGAAATATTTACTGTAATTCTATATCGGCCTGTGTCATTTATTGTTATAGTGTTTCCTGAAACAGAATATTTGCTAGTATCATCATTCCAATTTAATGTGCCAAAAATTGGAATATTTGTTGAAGAACCAGTGTTTATATTGGTAGTTGTATTAGTATTACTGTATTTAACAGATGAGTTATGAGACGTTTTACTCCAGTCTGGTAATGCAGGTGTTCCAAAATTAAATTGAAACTCTTTTTCATCAGAATTAAAAACTAATAAACCTGTTTCAGGATTAGCTATAGCGTTAATTTG
>CAZLXG010000028.1:0-20250 GCA_964563585.1 uncultured Flavobacteriaceae bacterium
GATTTTCTATTCGGTTTGTATTTGCTAAATTAGTGACTTAAACCACGCAACTAATCTTACACAAACCGATAAGCGTAATTTCCAAAAATCATCTTCAATTTTAAAAAATATAAAACCTATTATTTTCTAAAACTCTAATTAACTACATTTGCAATCGCAAAAACCAAAGTATTGGTTCTTGTGTCTTTAATATAATTATCTAAAGAAAATGAAAGCAGGAATTGTAGGATTACCAAATGTAGGAAAATCGACCTTATTTAATTGTTTATCAAATGCAAAAGCACAAAGTGCAAACTTTCCGTTTTGTACTATCGAACCTAATATTGGTGTAGTAAATGTGCCAGATTTAAGATTAGAAAAATTAGAAGAATTGGTAAATCCAGAACGTGTTTTACCTGCAACAGTAGAAATTGTAGATATTGCAGGTTTAGTAAAAGGAGCCAGTAAAGGTGAAGGTTTAGGAAATCAATTTTTAGCAAATATTCGCGAAACCGATGCTATTTTACATGTATTACGTTGTTTTGATAATGATAATATTATACATGTTGATGGTAATATAAATCCTATTCGAGATAAGGAAACTATCGATATGGAATTGCAGTTAAAAGATTTAGAAACTGTAGATAAAAAACTTGATAAAGTAAAACGTGCTGCAAAAACGGGTAATAAAGAAGCCCAAAAAGAAGAAGCTGTTTTATTAAAAATAAAAGAAAATTTAGAAGCTGGAATTTCTGTAAGAACTTTGGAATTCAGTGACGAAGATTATGCAGATTTTGTTAAACCATCTCAATTTATTACAGATAAGCCTGTAATGTATGTTTGTAATGTAGATGAATCTGCTGCAGTTTCAGGAAATGCTTATGTAGAGCAAGTTCGCGACGCTGTTAAAGATGAAGATGCTGAGGTTTTAGTGCTTGCAGTAGGTATTGAAGCCGATATAAATGAATTGGATGATTATGAAGAACGCCAAATGTTTTTGCAAGATATTGGATTAGAAGAAGCTGGTGCTGCAAAATTAATTCGTTCGGCATATAAGCTTTTAAAGTTGCAAACTTATTTTACGGCAGGTGTAAAAGAAGTTCGTGCGTGGACTGTAGATATTGGCGCAACTGCGCCACAAGCAGCGGGTGTTATTCATACCGATTTTGAAAAAGGTTTCATTCGTGCTGAAGTTATTGGTTATAATGATTATACTACTTACGGCAGTGAATCTAAAGTAAAAGAAGCTGGCAAAATGCGTGTTGAAGGAAAAAACTACATAGTAAAAGATGGAGATGTAATGCATTTCTTATTTAATGTGTAGTTTATAATGTTATTTGCATCAATTAAATCTAAAAAATATTTTTGGGTAAATGGTTTAAACAATGTGCCTTTTTCATGAATAATTTCTTTTTACATTTACTTCTTTTATTCTATTTTTGATATTAGAGTAAGAATGTTTTTATTCCTTCAACTTTATTTTGTGTAATTGGAATGACAATAAATTTATAAAAGAGTATGAGTTAATCATAGAAATATTTAATAAATAATGCCTTTAATAAAAATTGAAACAGAAATTAAAGCGGATATTCAAACTTGTTTTGATTTGGCTCGCGATATAGATTTTTATCAGAAAACGTTAAAACATTCTAGTGAAATTGCGATTGATGGAAAAACAACAGGCTTAGTTGAGGCAAATGAATATGTGACATGGGAAGCAAAACATCTTGGTTTTGTTCAGCATTTAACTTTAAAAGTAACCGAATTTCAAAACCCTAATTTATTTGTAGATGAAATGGTTAAAGGTGATTTTAAATCATATAAACACGAGCATATTTTTTTTAAAAGAGATAATAAAACATTAATGATTGATAGATTCTATTTTGAATCACCTTATGGTATTTTTGGAAAATTAGCAGACTGGTTATTTTTTAAAAGGTATATGATAAACCTTTTAATAACTAGAAACAAACTACTAAAAGAAAAAGCAGAATCTATATAATAAGTCTTTTTGAGCATCGTAATTTCTTTCTTCTAAACATTTCCCATTAAATACTCTCAGTTTATCTTTGTTTGATGAAATCTACTAAAACTTTTGTTTATGGTATTCTAATAGGGATTCTTGGTATTGTGCTTTTTTCATCAAAAGCTATTATGGTAAAGCTAGCTTATCAGTATGAAGTTGATGCACTTAGTATTTTACTATTACGAATGGTGTTTTCATTCCCATTTTATATTGTTGTGGCTTTTATATTTAGAAAGAAAGAAAATTTAAGCGAAACCACAACAAAAGATTTTGCATGGGTTGTTTTCTTTGGTGTTGTTGGATATTATTTAGCGAGTTATTTTGATTTTGTTGGACTAGCATACATAAAGGCAAGTTTAGAAAGAATCATTTTGTTTTTGTACCCAACAATTGTTATTCTTTTAAATAAACTGTTTTTTAAAAAGAAAATAACTTTAACACAAGGAATAGCGATTCTACTCACGTATTTGGGGATAGTAATTGCCTTTTGGGATGAAGTAACTATTTCTGGAAGTGACACTTATTTAGGAGGCATTTTTGTAATACTTAGCGCTATAACATATGCGTCTTATTTAGTTGGTAGTGGTTGGTTAATTCCAAAATTTGGTGTTGTTAAATTTACCACGTATGCTATGATTGTTTCTTGCTTTTGTGTGTTTATTCATTATGGTTTAGTATCAAAGATTAGTATTTTCGGTTTTCAAAAAGAAGTATATGTATTGGGTTTTTTAATAGCCATTTTTGCTACAGTTATTCCATCATATTTAGTCTCAACTTCTATTAAAATGATTAACTCTTCAAACTTTGCTGTTATTGCTGGCATTGGTCCAATTTCTACAATTATTTTAGCTTCTGTTTTTTTAAATGAACACTTAACTTTACTACAATTATTAGGTGCTTTGATTGTAATTATAGGTATAATATTTGTGTCTTTAAAAAAGGAAAACAAACAGTAGTATATTGTTCTCAACAAAAGCAATTTTATATTGTTAATTACTTTGTGTAAATGCTGTTTTATTTTTTAAAGCGTTGTATTATATTAGCATTATATCCTAAAATTTCGCTCAGTAAACATGGCAGAACAATCTACTTATACCGAAGATAATATACGTTCACTCGACTGGAAAGAGCATATCCGTATGCGTCCAGGAATGTATATTGGTAAGTTAGGCGATGGTAGCTCTCCAGACGATGGTATTTACATTCTTTTAAAAGAAGTACTCGATAATTCTATCGATGAGTATGTGATGGGAGCAGGTAAAACCATTGAAATTTCTATACAAGGCACAAAAGTAACGGTAAGAGATTATGGTCGAGGCATTCCGTTGGGTAAAGTGGTAGATGTAGTGTCTAAAATGAATACTGGCGGAAAATACGATTCTAAAGCGTTTAAAAAATCGGTAGGTTTAAATGGTGTTGGAACAAAAGCTGTTAATGCATTGTCGTCGTTTTTTAGAGTGGAATCTACACGTGATAATAAAAGCGCTTCCGCAGAATTTGAACAAGGAAACTTAACTAATCAAGATTTATTAGATGATACGTCGCGCAGAAAAGGAACAAAAGTTTCGTTTATTCCAGATGAAATAATCTTTAAAAACTATAAATATAGAAGTGAGTATGTTATTAAAATGCTTAAAAACTATGTGTATTTAAACACGGGTTTAACTATTGTTTTTAATGGCGAAAAGTATTTTAGTGAAAACGGATTAAAAGATTTATTAAGTGAAAAAATTAATGAAACCGATTTACTATATCCAATAATTCATTTAAGTGGAGAAGATATTGAAGTAGCAATAACACATAGTAAAACACAATACAGCGAAGAGTATAATAGTTTTGTAAACGGACAAAACACAACACAAGGAGGAACGCATTTAACGGCTTATAGAGAGGCTTTTGTAAGAACTATTCGAGAGTTTTACGGAAAAAATTATGATGCATCCGATATTAGAAAATCTATAGTTTGTGCCATTGCTATAAAAGTAATGGAACCTGTTTTTGAAAGTCAGACTAAAACAAAATTAGGTTCAACCGATATGGGTGGCGATTTGCCAACCGTTAGAACATTTATAAACGATTTTTTAAAAACATATTTAGATAATTATTTACATAAAAATTCTGAAACTGCTGAGAAAATTCAACGTAAAATTTTACAAGCAGAACGCGAACGTAAAGAATTATCAGGAATAAGAAAGTTAGCAAAAGATAGAGCTAAAAAAGCAAGTCTTCATAATAAAAAACTACGTGATTGTCGCGTGCATTTTGGAGACACTAAAAATGAAAGAAATTTAGAATCTACTTTGTTTATAACCGAGGGAGATTCGGCATCTGGTAGTATTACAAAATCGCGCGATGTAAATACGCAGGCAGTTTTTAGTTTAAAAGGAAAACCACTTAATTGTTATGGATTAAGTAAAAAAATAGTTTATGAAAATGAAGAGTTTAACCTTTTACAAGCAGCTTTAAATATTGAAGAATCACTTGAAGATTTACGTTATAATAATGTGGTAATTGCAACCGATGCTGATGTAGACGGAATGCATATTCGTTTGTTATTAATTACATTTTTTCTTCAATTTTTTCCAGAAGTTATAAAAGAAGGTCATTTATATATTCTACAAACACCATTGTTTAGAGTAAGAAATAAGAAGGAAACAGTTTATTGTTATTCAGAAGAAGAACGACGTAATGCTATTGAAAAACTAAAGCCTAAACCAGAAATAACACGATTTAAAGGTTTAGGAGAAATTTCGCCAGATGAGTTTAAATATTTTATAGGGGAAGATATTCGTTTAGACCCAATTATGTTAGACGATAATATGTCTATTGAAGATTTACTCTCTTTTTATATGGGTAAAAATACACCAACCAGACAAGAGTTTATTATAAATAATCTAAAAGTGGAAATGGATTTAATTGAAGAGGAGAAATAATATGAAAAATGCAAGATTAGGTATTACCGTTTTTGCAGTAGTTCTATTGGTAGTTTGGATTGCTAAACTAGATTTTAGTGATTTAAGTTATAATAATAACAGTACCGCTTATTTAGGAATTTTAATAATGAGTTTATTAATCATTTTTGGAGTTAGACAAATAAAGAAGAATAAAAAATAACATTTCTGATTCAGAATTGATATAAATATGATTGAAGAAAACGACGATATAATTAACGAGCAAGACAAACCACAGGAAACCATTACCAGAATTACGGGAATGTATAAAGAGTGGTTTTTAGACTATGCATCGTATGTAATTCTAGAGCGTGCAGTTCCAGCAATAGAAGACGGTTTTAAACCTGTGCAACGTCGTATCATGCACTCTATGAAGGATTTAGATGATGGTCGTTATAATAAAGTTGCAAATATTGTAGGTCATACCATGCAATATCATCCACACGGAGATGCAAGTATTGCCGATGCGATGGTTCAAATAGGTCAGAAGGATTTGTTAATCGATACTCAAGGAAACTGGGGGAACATATTAACAGGCGATAGGGCAGCAGCATCACGTTATATTGAAGCGCGTATTTCTAAATTTGGATTGGATGTTGTTTTTAACCCAAAAATAACTGAGTGGCAAGCCTCTTATGATGGTCGTCGTAAAGAACCAGTAAATTTACCAGTTATGTTCCCGTTGCTTTTAGCACAAGGTGGCGAAGGTATTGCAGTTGGTTTATCAACCAAAATATTACCACATAATTTTATTGAACTTATTGATGCTTCAGTAAAGCATTTACAAGGCAAACGTTTTACAATTTTACCAGATTTTCCAACTGCGGGTGTTGCAGATTTTTCTAATTACAATGATGGTTTACGAGGAGGAAAAGTACGCGTTAGAGCAAAAATTTCTCAACTCGATAAAAACACATTAGTAATTACAGAAATTCCATTTGCTACAACCACATCATCGCTTATAGATTCTATCTTAAAAGCAAACGAAAAAGGTAAAATTAGAGTTAAAAAAATAGAGGATAATACAGCAGCCGAAGTTGAAATTCTTATTCATTTACCTTCTGGCTTATCACCAGATAAAACTATTGATGCTTTGTATGCATTTACAAATTGCGAGTCGTCAATTTCACCATTAGGCTGTGTTATTGAAGATAATAAACCATTATTTGTTGGTGTTACTGAAATGTTACGTCGTTCAACAGATAATACAGTTCAGCTTCTTAAAAGCGAATTAGAAATTAGGTTAAGAGAGTTTGAAGAGCAATGGCATTTTGCATCATTAGAACGAATTTTTATAGAAAACAGAATTTACCGCGATATTGAGGAAGAAGAAACTTGGGAAGGTGTAATTAGAGCTATTGATAAAGGATTACAACCGCATATAAAACATTTAAAAAGAGCTGTTACAGATGATGATATTGCAAGATTAACAGAAATTAGAATTAAACGTATTTCTAAGTTTGATATTGATAAAGCACAACAGAAAATAGATGCTTTAGAAGACCAAATAGCAGAAGTAAAACATCATTTAGCTAATCTTATAGATTATGCTATTGCATATTTTACGAGGTTAAAAAAGGATTATGGTGAAGGACGTGAGCGTAAAACAGAAATTAGAATATTTGCGGATGTTGATGCTACAAAAGTTGTTATTCGAAACACAAAACTTTATGTAAATAGGGAAGAAGGATTTATTGGTACATCATTACGTAGAGATGAATATGTTTGCGATTGCAGTGATATTGATGATATTATTGTTTTTACCAAAGAAGGTAAAATGATGATTACCAAAGTAGGTTCTAAAACATTTATTGGTAAAGATATTATTCACGTAGCAGTATTTAAAAAGAAAGACAAGCGTACCATTTATAACATGATTTATCGCGACGGTAAAGGAGGCCCGTCATATATAAAACGTTTTGCAGTAACTAGTGTAACACGAGATAGAGATTACGATTTAACCAATGGAAATAAGAATTCTATGGTTTTATATTTTTCTGCAAATCCAAATGGAGAAGCTGAAGTTGTTACTATTTCATTACGACAAGCAGGTAGCATAAAGAAATTAAAATGGGATGTAAATTTTGCAGACATGCTTATTAAAGGTCGTGTTTCAAAAGGAAATCTAGTAACTAAATATTCTGTTAAACGAGTAGAATTAAAAGAAAAAGGAGTTTCCACATTAAAACCGCGTAAAATATGGTTTGATGATTCGGTACAACGATTAAACGTAGATGGAAGAGGTGAGTTAGTTGGTGAATTTAGAGGCGAAGACCGTATTTTAATTATCAATCAATCAGGAATTATAAAAACAATTATACCAGAAGTTACAACACATTTTGGTAATGATATGATTGTTATGGAAAAATGGATTCCTAAAAAACCTATTTCTGCTATTTATTTCAATGGAGAAAAAGAGCTTTATTATGTAAAACGCTTTTTAATTAAAAACGAAGGTAGAGAGGAATTATTTATTTCTGAGCATCCAAATTCGCAATTAGAAATAGTTTCAACCGATTGGAAACCTGTTGCAGAAATAGTATTTGCTAAAGAACGCGGAAAAGACAGAAAAGACAATTTAGAAGTTAATTTGGAAGAATTTATTTCTGTTAAAGGAATAAGTGCTTTAGGTAATCAACTTACAAGAGATAAGGTGAATCAGATTAATATATTAGAATCAATCCCTTATGAAGCACCAGAAGAAATACCTGCAGATGAAATTGAAGTAGTTGGTGAAGAAACTGTTTCTACTGAAAACACAGAACAACCCAAAAACGACGCTTCAGAATCAAAATCATCTAATAACAAGAATGATTCCGAAAATCTTGAAACTGATGACGAAGGGCAAATTACTTTATTCTAAACAAAAAAAGGTTCAATTTTTAAATTGAACCTTTACTTTTAAATATAAATGGGTATTTATCATTATTCACCCAATTTAGTGCTTGTATAGAATGTGCAGAATAAAATAATGTTTTACGCAATCCAGTTTCAACATTCATAGTTTCCATATAACTACCAATATAATCTCGATAAGGTTGGAAATCTGGTGTTGCAGGTTTAATAATTCTAACATTACTAAATACGATTTTTTCAATAACATCGGCATTATATGAACACACATATAAGCCAACAAAAGCTTCATTTCTTATGGAAATATTAAACGTTTTATTTCCAGTCAATTAGAGGTGAAGGGTAATAATTAATATTCATACGATTTAAAAAAGGTGTTTGATTTGCTAAGCGTAATTTAAAATTCTTCCAATCTCTGTTTTTTTGAGTTGTCCAACCAAGTTCAGAATAACAAATTGCCCTTGGAAATGCTAAATACTCCAATTCATCAATATTGCTAATGGTTTCAGACCAAAGAGGAGCTTCAATACCTAAGATGTTTTCCATTGGAATACCTTCATATGCTTCTGGACTCCATAGGTAAGCTGTATCTATTGGAATGTATCCAGCCCAATTTAAACCATGTTTTGAGAGTTTATCATATTGCATATCTAAATACATTTTTTTTGCAGGTGACATGATGATTTTTGTTTTTTTGCTCACTGCTGTTTGTGCATTTTCTTTACTAGACCAGAATTGAGATATAGAAGTAGAATCTAAATTCGCTGTTACTACTTCGTCCCATCCAATCATTTGTTTACCATATTTCTGGACAATTTTTTCTACTTTATTTACAAAATAGATATAATCGTTCTTTTTGGTAACATGACTTTCATCACCACCAATATGAAAATAAGGTCCTGGAGAAAGTGCAGTTATTTCGCGAACTACATCATCAATAAAACTGTAAACTGTATCTTTTCGAGTATCTAAAGTGCTCAAACCAACCCTCATTCCTTCATATAATTTTGGTGTTTTTCCATTTCCATTTAAAATTGGGTAGGAAACCGAAGCTGCATTGGTATGCCCAGGCATGTCAATTTCTGGAACAATTATGATATGATTTGTTGCGGCATAATTCACAATTTTAGTATATTCTTCTTGCGAATAAAAACCACCCGATTCGCCGCCAACTTCTGTGCTTCCTCCAATTTCAGTAAGCTTTGGCCATGATTTAATTTCGATACGCCATCCTTGGTCATCTGAAAGGTGTAAATGCAATACATTGTATTTATAATATGCCAAAACATCAATATATTTTTTTACATCTTCAACATTAAAGAAATGACGAGCAACATCTAGCATTGCTCCTCGATATTTAAACTGAGGATTATCCAATATTTTTCCAGTAGAAATTACCCATGTTTTTGTTTCTGTAAGCGTATCATTACTTGTTTCAGGAATTATTTGTCGTAAAGTTTGAATGCCTCTAAATGCTCCTTCTGCGGTGTTAGAATTTAAAATTATTGAGTCTTGAGTAATATATAATTGGTAAGATTCAGACTTAACTAAATTAGTGTCATTTGATTGATTGATATATATAATAGTTTCCGTATTTGGAGTTTTATTTTCATTGACTTTTATCCCTAAATTGGTTTTAATTTTAATCTTGTCTGCTAAAAATAATCCAACTTCTTCAAAGCCTGCTGCTTTTGTAGAGGTGTATATAGCAGTATATTTATCTAATGCAAATCCGCTGTTAGTAGAAATTACATTTAAGGGTTTTGGAATAAAATTCTCTGTGGCTAAATCTGTTTTTGTAAAATTTATGATTCGCTTCTTTTTTTGTGTTGAGCAAGAAATGAAGGTAATTAGAAGAAGATAAGCTATTATACTTCTAGTTGCTATAATTTTTTTCATATTTTTAATTGAAATATATTTGAATGGTTAGATTTATATTTTGAGTTCAATCGATTTAATAATTTCATCTATAGATATTAAATAATCAAACCATAGTGTTTCTTCATTTCTGTTAAACCATGTAAGTTGACGTTTAGCAAATCGGCGTGTGTGTTTTTTAATTTCAGAAATGGAAAAATCTAAAGCCCATTCGTTATTTAAATATTTAAATAATTCTTTGTAACCAACCGTATTTAATGCATTTAATTGTTGATTAGAAAGAAGTGTTTTTACTTCATCTAACAAACCGTTTTGCATCATTATATCTACACGTTGATTTATGCGACTATAAATTGTTTCTCTTTCTGCTGTTAAACCAATGGTTACGGTTTTAAAGTTTCGTTGACTTTTTTCTTTATTTAAAAATGATGAGTATGGTTTGCCAGAACCAATACAAATTTCTAATGCTCTAATAACACGATGAGGGTTATCTATTGCAATCGTATTATACGAAACTTCGTCTAACTTTTTTAGTTTAACCTGAAGTGATTCTAAACCTTCATTTTCTAATTGAAAATTAAGAGTTTCTCGTATTTCTTTATCCACTTCAGGAAAATAATCTAATCCTTTTGTTACAGCATCTACATATAAACCAGAACCGCCAACCATTACAACTATACTCTGGTTTTTGAATAACTCATTTAGTTTTAAAATAGCTTCTTTTTCGAAAGCACCAACATTATAGCTGTCATGTATAGATTTGTGATGTATAAAATGATGTTTTGCTTCTGCTAATTCGTCTGGAGTTGGGGCTGCTGTACCTATTTGCATTTCTCGAAAGAATTGACGTGAATCTACTGAAATTATTTCGGTTTTAAAATGTTGCGCTAGTTTTATACTTAACGCTGTTTTTCCGATTGCTGTTGGGCCAACAATGGATATGAGTGTTTTATGTGTATTTGTTGAATTAATTGTTTATTATTTTGTGCTGCTGTAAAGTTAGTTAAAAAGGTAAAAGATAAAAGATAAAAGATAATAAGTAAAAGTTGTGTTTTTTTTGCCACGAATCCCCGAATGTATAATTTTACTAATTGCTAACTGCGTTAGGGATTGAAGCATTTGTTGGAGCTCTTTTTTTTGTAAAAAAGCGACTGCTGAAAGCCCGACTTGAGTAAAGCGAGAGTAACGCCCAAATTAAAGATGTAATTTATGTCCGCATTCATGACAAAATTGTGCGTTATCTTTATGGTTTTCGGATAAACAATTTGCACAAGATTGTGAGTTTAGTTGTATGTTTTCTGTTTCATTATCTTTTTCTTCTTTGCGTTGCATAGTATATTCTGCCGATACAATTCCAGTTGGTACTGCAATGATTCCGTAACCCAAAATCATGACCATAGATGCGATTAATTGCCCTAATGGGGTTTGTGGTGCTATATCGCCATAGCCTACAGTTGTTAGTGTTACAATACACCAATATACACTTTTTGGAATGTTGTTAAAACCGTTTTCTTCACCTTCAATCATATACATAATGGTGCCTAAAATGATAGATATGATGATAACTGCAAATAGAAATACCGAGATTTTTGCACGACTTGCTTTTAAGGCTTTTAGTAAATTATTGGAGGCTCCTAAATAACGCGCTAGTTTTAAAATTCGGAATACTCGTAACAAACGTAGTGCTCGTAATGCTGCCAATGCATGTACACCACCAAAACTTAACGATATGTATTTTGGTATGGTTGATAATAAATCGATAATGCCATAAAAACTTGTTATGTATTTAAGTGGTTTTTTTACGGTTATTATTCGTGCAAAATATTCGATGGTAAATAAAATAGTGATTACCCATTCTGAAATATTTAGAATATCATGGTATTGGGTATCTATACCTTTTACACTTTCTAGCATTACTAAAATGATACTTGCTAGAATTACAATGAGTAAAACCACATCAAACAGCTTTCCTGCTGGTGTATCGGCTTCATAAATAATTTCATGAAGTTTGGTTTTCCAATTTTTGTTTTGGTTACTCATTTGGTAAAAGTAGTAAAATATTGATTATTTTTTCTTTAACAATATAAGTGAGTTTGTTTGAATATCTACAATTTTACTCATAAACTCTTTTAAATAGGGGTAATATTCTGGATCATAAATTGAATCTTTAAAATTAATTTTTAAAACTAATTGAATGAAATCACCTTGAACTACTGACGAAAAAAGAATGCTTCCTTTATTATTAGGTAAGGTTAAATTTAAGTCTGTTGGTTTTTCTATAATGCTGTAAGCATCACCAAAATTAAGTTTGAGCACATAAAAAAAGCTGCTTTTGTATCCAAAATCAATAGGATATGTCCTGTCTTGCAGTTTAAATGGATTTTCTTTTAAAAACGTGATAAAAAATGGATTTAAATAAATGTTGTCTCCTGTTTCATCTGAGCTATATAGGATATTATAGTTTTCTAAAAACTGATTACTTGTTATGTCTTTACTAATAACTTCATGATTTGTTATTTCAATATTTGGATAAGAGTTTTCAAGGTCATCTATATAAGAGTCTGGATTTGGGTAATACCTCTTTTTTGAGCTTAAAGCACGATACCCTGTTGTTTTAGAGTTTATAATTCCTGTAATATTTTCATTTTCGTCAATACTCAACTCAGCTTTATATTGCACTGTTGATGCTATGTTTGGAACAATATCAATCCATTTACTCCCATTATTAAAATCCATAAGTCTACCATAACCATTTAAACATCTAAATGGAAGGTTTCCAAAACTTAAATATATATCTGTAGCATCTAATAAATAGGTTTTATTGTTTATTGTTGCTTGTACAATGAGGTAATTAAAATCTGAAATTACTGGGTATATTTTTGTAGGAAAACCATTGCCTCTAGTTGATAATAGAACAGAATTCACATTGATACCAGATTCTTTTAATAAATTATGAAGCAAAATATTTATTGATGATACATTACCTGATTTATTTTTTATTAAATCTTTAACAGATACATCTTTAAAAATTCTATATTCTTCATTCCATACATAATTGTCTTGCACGTGTTTAAATATTGCTTGCGCTTTTTTTAATGTATCTTGTTGGTTAGTAATTTCTGTACTTAATATTTTTTCAGCATCTACTTTTTTTCTAAGTTGTTTACCTATATCTCCGTTTGTTTTAAAATCTTTGTCAGTATATTTCCATGTTTTAGTGTAGTTTTTTATAGTACCATCAAAACCCTTATAGGTTTTTAATTCGTATTCAATTCTTGCCAAATAATTTTTTTTACTTGTCATATAATCTTCTTCAATAAAAGCGGGAATATTTTCCATTGCATAAATACTATTTGTACAATCACAGGAGCCACCATTAAAAGCTATAAGACAATATCTTTCTAATTCGTGTTCATTTATTGATAGTTTTTTACCGCCAACAAGTTTTATGTTATAGTCATAAATAGCAGGAACACTAGTCCTGTATTCGCTATATAAAGTGGGAATTTCATCTTGAAACCACCAACCTTTATATTTAAACATAAATGGAGAAATTATTGTATAGCTATAAGTAATCACAGAGCCTTCTTTAATGTTTGGGAGTGTAAATTTTACAAGCGTGTGGTTTTCATCATATTTTTCTCTAAAAATATTTGCTTTTTTTAATTTTGTTTTAGTTACTACTTCATTCTCTAAATTATGTGTTGTAGCTATAATTTTTTCAATTTTCTCTTTATTGTTCTTAGTAATATATAAATGAATAGAAGTAGTAGCTTCATTAAAGCCTTCTTTATTAAAAATTTTAATCTTGCGTTTTATCTCAGTTTTTAGTACAAAATCTTTTTTGTCAAAATAACTATTTCCTTGTTCATAAATAACTAAAGCGTTTGCAGTAGAATCTTTTTCGTAAGTATTTATTTCAAGATCATTACGCGTAACTTTAAAATCTTTTGAATTAAAACTTGTTTGTGCATATATAAGTATGTTACATAATAGCAGCAAAATAAAAATATATTTTTTCATATTTTATTAAATTGAATTACTTTAAGTTTTTTGTTTTTTCTTAAATAATTTTGAATAATGTGCTGAGTATCTCTGTTGTTTTCCATTGGAGTTATAATAGATTGCAAAACTTCAATATTATTTATTTGATAGTTTAAATTGAAAAACCCTAAACCTTTAAAAACCCCATCTTCAATTAGTATAGCACTGCGTTCATCAATTTCTCGACCTCTGTCTATAATCACCATATTTTTGTTTTTATAGCTGTTTTTATTGATTAATGCTTCAACACGTTTGTTATAAAATTCAGGCAATTCCTTTTCAATACAAGCACCTTCACATGTTTTAATATCGTAATTAAAACAGCTGGTTTTTGTTTTATATAAACCCGTGAGTTTTTGACAAAGTTTATAGTCTCCTACAGCTCTTTCTATAAAGCTTTTACCACTTTGTTTATTGCTAAATGTTGTAATTGGATGTTTTCTTCCATCAACCAAATCAATTTTTAAATTAATATAGTTGTTTTCATCTTTAAAACTATAAAGCGCATGCGTGAAAACTGCACGCTTTAAAGCATGATTAAATTTAGGTCTGTTACGTTTTATTTCTTCACTTTCTTTTAATAACGCCACTAATTCACTGCCAGTTGCTTCATAGGTTACCGAGGCAACATGTAGTTGTATTCTTTTTGATTTTTGATTGGTATTTGTGAAATGCTGATTAATGCGTTTTTTTATGTTGTTACTTTTTCCAATATAAATAATATCGCCATTAGCATTATGTATATAGTAAACACCAGTAATTTCTGGAAGTGACTCTAAAATATCTAAATGCCTTGGTTCTAGTTGACGTTTCGGGTTTAACTTGATAGATTCTTGAATAATAGTTTTAGTTGTGTCTTTATCCAAAAGCATTTTAAACAACTTTACGGTTGCTAGTGCATCACCAGAAGCACGATGTCTATCGGTTACAGGAATACCTAACGAACGCACTAATTTACCTAAACTGTAAGATGGTTGGTCTGGAATTAAATTTTTAGATAATTCAACAGTGCAAAGCGTTTTACGTTCAAACTCAAAACCAAGTCTTTTAAATTCGGTTTTTAAAATCCGATTATCAAATTGCGCATTGTGTGCAACAACAATACAGTCTTCGGTGATTTCTACAATGCGTTTAGCAACCTCATAAAACTTTGGTGCATGTATAAGCATACTACTATTTATGCCTGTGAGATTTACCACAAAAGGTTGTATATCGCGTTCCGGATTTACTAAACTTATAAATTGGTCAACAACTTCATGCCCATCAAATTTATAGATAGCAATTTCGGTAATACCTTCTTCATTGTATTTTCCTCCAGTGGTTTCTATGTCGAGTATAGCGTAAATATCGTGTCTTTAAATTGAATAATTGCGTCTTCCAAATATACTGCTTCCAACACGAACCATGTTGCTTCCACAATCAATAGCTAATTGATAGTCGCCACTCATTCCCATACTTAAAGTTGTTAGTTGTTTGTGGCTAGAAACTAGTTTATTGAAAGTTTGTTTTAAGTAATTAAATTCTGATTTAATTTGACTTTTATTATCTATAAAAGTTGACATGCCCATTAAACCAACAACGTTAATATTCTTTAATTCTGAAAATTCTTCAGATTGTAGTACAGTAGAAGCTTCGCTTGAAGTCATTCCAAATTTCGATTCTTCTGAAGCTATTTTTATTTGAAGTAAACAATCAATAATTCTATCTTGTTTTTTTGCTTGTTTGTTAATCTCTTTTAATAGTTTTAAGTTATCCACACCATGAATTAAACTTACAAAACTCGCCATGTATTTCACTTTGTTGCGTTGTACATGCCCAATCATATGCCACACAATATCTTTTGGCATTTGTTTATGTTTATCAACCATTTCTTGAATCTTGTTTTCTCCAAAAATGCGTTGACCAGCATTATATGCTTCCATTAAATCTGAAATAGGTTTTGTTTTAGAAACCGCAACTAATGTAACGTGTTCTGGAAGCGATGATTTAATTTTTTCAAGATTTTGTTGTATACTCATTTAGTCCCAAATTTGAGGTCTTGCAATGTTTGCTGTCCGTAAATAATCTAGCATTTGCCCTGTATGTACAGATTCATGATACGCAATACGATTTAAATAATTACCTAATGTTTTTTCTTGACCAACTTCTGACCTAATAATTTTAATAGTTTCTAAATCAGAAGGCTCTAAATTCTTAATCATTTCTAGAAAGTTATTTCTATGTTTTTCAGCTAATGTTAATTCATTATTGACATTTGAGTATTCTAAACCTTTCCAAGGCGATTCATATTCCCCAAGGTTTCCTCTATTATCAACTATTTTATGAAATAAATGTTCTCCTTCTAAAACGTGTCTAATCATTTCTATAATTGAAAAAGCTTTTGAATCTGGTTTCCAATGCAATTGCTCTTCAGGAATGCTTTTCCAAAGTTTTATACTTCTTCTTCTAATTTCAGAAAAATTAAGTAAAATAAGATCTATAGCATTCATATTAAAACTCATAAATAGTTAATCCACTTCGCAATTTAGGCTCAATATACGTGCTTTTAGGAGGCATTTTTAGACCTTCGTTAGCAATTTTTTTTACTTGTTCTATGGTAGCAGGAACCATACCAAAAGCGACTTTAAATTCACCATCGTCAACACGTTGTTTTACATGAATAATATCATTTTTCCCATGCGAATAAGCAATGCGTGTGTCGTTTCGTAAATCATTAATTCCTAAAATGGGTTTTAAAACCGTGGTGTAAAGTAGTTGCGCATCTAAATCGGTTAATGCATTTGTAATTTCAAAAACTGTTTTCCGTAAATATAATGAGTAGAATTCACCATCTAAATACATGTAAAAATGATGCTTTTTTGATGGTTTGTAAAGTTGTAAACCTCTATTCTGAATTCTAAAAATTTCATCTAGTTTAATTAAAAAAACTTCTTTAGTTAAGCCATTTAAATCTTTTATTAATCGATTAAATTCATAAATCTGTAAATCACTTTCAGGAATTAAGTAACTCATAAAATAGTTATAAGCTTCGTTTCCTGTGTGATTTTTGTTTTGTGCTTTTAATTCTTCTGCCAATAAAAAGGAGGATGCTGTTCTGTGATGTCCATCAGCTATATAAATAGCTTCCATATTTTTAAATGCTTTTTCAATTTGCTGAATATCTTCTGTATTATTAACTATCCAAAGACTATGTGTATGCTTGTCTTGTGTAGAAAACTCGTATTCTGGTCGTTCATTGGCATATTTATCCATAACACTTTTAATAGTTGTATTATCTGGATAGGTTAGGAGTACGGGTTCGCTATTAAAGCCTACAGCATTTAAATAATTTTTAAATAATTTCTCACGTGAAGCAATAGTTTCTTCATGTATTTTTATTGCACCATTTTTATAATCTTCGGTCGACGTTGCAGCAATAACTCCACAGAAAGAATGTTTGTCGTTACTTTTTTTATAAATGTAATATGAAGGTGTCTGTTCTTCAATTAATATAGCTTCTTCTTTAAATTCTTGAAAACGATTTTTTACTAATTTAAAACGGGTTTCTTTATCTATTTCTTGTTGATATTTGTAACCAGGATTTATAATGTGTAAAAACGTATAGGGATTAAAATCAAGTTGTGCGCCAAGTTCTGCTGGAGAATAATCTTCGTAACTACGTGATGCTACTAAATTTGCTTTTCCACGTGTTGGGCGAACTGCTTTAAACGGTATTATTTTTGCCATTTTTTTGAATGTGTCATTATGAGGAGCAAAGCGACGTGGTAATCTGTTTCTAATTAGTGAGATTGCCACATCACGCAAAAGCGTGATTCGCAATGATGTTTACTTTATAAACTGTTTTGCGATTTTTTCTGCTTTTCTACTTTCTGAATAATCATAAAAACCTTCACCAGATTTTATGCCTAATTTTCCAGCATTTACCATATTAACAAGTAGCGGGCAAGGTGCGTATTTAGGGTTTTTGAATCCATCATACATCACATTTAAAATAGATAAGCACACATCTAAACCAATAAAATCTGCTAATTGTAATGGACCCATTGGATGCGCCATTCCTAATTTTATAACGGTATCAATTTCATGTACGCCAGCAACACCATTGTAAAGTGTTTCGATAGATTCGTTAAGCATTGGCATTAATATTCTATTCGCGACAAAACCTGGATAATCGTTTACTTCTACGGGAGTTTTTCCTAAAGATTTAGAAAGTTCCATAATCGTATTGGTTACTTCGTTACTAGTGTTGTAACCACGAATGATTTCCACCAATTTCATAATTGGAACAGGGTTCATAAAATGCATACCAATAATCTTTTCTGGTCGAGAAGTTACTGCTGCAATTTGTGTAATTGAAATAGACGACGTATTTGTTGCTAAAATGGTGTTGTTAGAACAAGCCTCATCTAACTGCTTAAATATTTTGAGTTTTAAGTCTAGGTTTTCAGTAGCAGCTTCAACAACTAAATCTGCATTTTTAACACCTTCAGTAATACTTGTAAATGTTGTAATGTTTGCTAGTGTCTCAGCTTTATTAGCTTTTGTAATTTTTTCTTTTGCAACCATTCTATCCAAATTTTTGGTAATAGTCGCAATACCTTTTTGTAATGAAGTTTCACTAATATCTATTAACTGAACTTTAAATCTAGATTGAGCAAATGTGTGCGCAATTCCGTTTCCCATAGTTCCAGCTCCTATAACTGCAATATTTTTCATTGAGTATAATTTTGTTTCCGCGAAAGCGAAATAATTATTCTTTTTTTATTTAAAACAATCTATAATTTGTGTTGCCACACGCAATGCTTCAGTGCCATCATGCAATGTTACAACAGGTGTTGTGTTATTATTTATAGCATCTGCAAAGGCATTTAATTCATCTAAAATGGCGTTGTTGTTAGAAATTTTTGGGTTATCAAAATATATTTGTTTTTTTTCGCCTTCGGCATTTTGTAAAATCATATCGAAATCACCAGGGTTTTCAGGTGCATCTTTCATCTTAACAACTTCACATTTCTTTTCTAAAAAATCGACTGATATATATGCGTCTTTTTGAAAGAAACGTGTTTTACGCATACTTTTTAAAGATATTCTACTTGCTGTTAAGTTTGCAACACATCCGTTTTCAAATTCTATTCTTGCATTAGCAATATCTGGTGTGGCACTAATTACTGAAACACCACTAGCCGAAACGTTTTTAACTTTAGATTTTACAACACTTAAAATAATATCTATGTCATGAATCATTAAATCTAAAACTACAGGAACATCTGTTCCACGCGGATTAAATTCCGCCAAACGATGTGTTTCAATAAACATAGGTTGTACAATATCACTCTTTACTGCAATAAAAGCAGGGTTAAATCGCTCTACATGTCCAACTTGACCTTTCACGTTATTAGATGCTAAAAGTTTTCTAATTTCTTCAGCTTCCTCTACAGTATTTGTAATAGGTTTTTCAATAAAAATATGTTTGCCTTTTGCAATAGCTTGTTTTGCACAATCGTAATGAGAAAGAGTAGGCGTTACAATATCTATCATATCTACAGCATCAATAAGCGCATCAATAGAGTCGAAAAATTTATAACCAAATTCGGCTTCTATTTTTTTTCCGTTAGTAGCATCTGCATCATAAAAACCAACAAGGTTATATTCTTCAGATTGTTTAAGAAGTCTTAAATGAATTTTCCCTAAATGACCTGCGCCAAGTACACCAGCTTTAAGCATATTTTTACGTTTTCAACAAAAATAAGATATTTAAGATATGAATTTGATTATTTACTGCTAATTTTTCATGTATTAAGCATAAAAATAAATTCTAAAAAAAATGCTTTCAGCTTAAAAATGTTTAACTAAATTTAGCATTGAAAATTTCTAACTATTGAAAGACACATTTAAGCACAAAGGATTACGGCAACAACTTGTTAATATTTTAAAAGACAAAGAAATAACCAATGAAAAGGTTTTAAACGCTATAAACAAAGTGCCACGACATTTGTTTATGGATTCAAGTTTTTTAGACCATGCCTACCAAGATAAGGCATTTCCTATTGCTGCAGACCAAACTATTTCACAACCCTATACGGTTGCTTTTCAAAGTGAATTATTACAAGTGAAAAAGGGTGATAAAATACTAGAAATAGGTACCGGAAGTGGTTATCAAACAGCAGTTTTGTGTGAACTTGGAGCGCACGTTTTTAGTATTGAAAGACAAAAAGAGTTGTTTAAAAAAACTAGTGAATTCTTGCCTAAAATAGGTTATCGTGCTAAAAAACTTATTTTTGGCGATGGTTATAAAGGTTTAGTTGAAGAAGCTCCTTTTGATAGTATTATAGTTACTGCAGGCGCACCATTTGTGCCAAAACCGTTATTAAGTCAATTAAAAATTGATGGACGTTTAGTAATTCCTGTTGGAGAGGATGTTCAAATAATGACACTTTATATTAGAAAAGGACAAAAAGAATTTGAAAAACACGAATTAGGTGAATTTAGATTTGTGCCATTACTAGAAGATAAGAATTA
>CAZLXG010000028.1:20350-28155 GCA_964563585.1 uncultured Flavobacteriaceae bacterium
TTTTTTTCTTCCCAATACAATTTTATTTTTTCTTTGCCTTGTTTTTTAGATCAAGAATTTAATACACCTCGTTCTTCTTTAAAATCCATAAAAGGTATTGAATAGCCACATGAAGTTTGGACTAAATCGATATCTAATTCTATAATTTGTCTAGAACCATTATTTTCTTCAAATAAATTAATGTATTCCTGAAATTTGTTGTCACGCATATGATATATTTTTGCTTGCCCGTAAAGCCTTAAAATCATAGGGTTACCTTCAAAAGCACAAAATATAATTGTCATTCTATCGTTTTTAACAAGATGTGCCACAGTTTCATTACCGCTTCCTGTTAAGTTTAACCATACCACTTTAGTTGCATTAATAATTCTAAACGTATCATAGTTTTCCCATATTTTAGTTAGATGATTTTTATGAATATGCTTTCGGAATAGGGTTGTCTTTAGTTTCTTGTCGATTTATTAAACATTTCAAGACCACCAACAATTGGTAATGTTAATGTTGTTCCGTCTAAATCAACTGTAATTTCCGTTCCTGGTTTTGGATGTAGTGTGAATTCTTTATCACTTGAAAACAACATTAAACCAATTTGCTGACCTTTTTTAATGATTTGGTCATCTGGTTGTAAATTGAATGTTATAGTATAAAACTTACCAGGCTTTAATGGCTCGCTTTCTGTTAATGACTTATAATTTTGTGGGTCTGCCCAACCACGGGTAATAATGTTTTCGGTAACTCTAACTTTTCCTTCATTCCATGGTAATGATACTAACCAAACCGATAAATTTGCTGCTGATTTGCTACTTGCAAGCTTAATTGTTATTTGAGCTACTCCAGAAATATGGATGTCTTCTTTAAGAATAGGTGTTACATACAATAGACGGTTTTTAGAATCACTTGATTTAGCTAATTCTTTGCCAGATATATTATAATCATCTACTAAAGTCTCATTGCCCTGTTTTTTTTGTTCATCTGTAGTTAATCCGCCAATAGTTAATCCACCAGAATTTAAATGTAAAGACACAGGTGTAGCATCAGGATTTGGATAATCTTTATATGCTGTAGGTTCACTCATTTTATCATATTCTCTAACTATCCAAGCTTTACTAGTTTCATTTTCTACTCCATTATCAACACCATGTAAATAGTGTGTAAACCATTTATTCATTAATCGCATTGGAGGTGGTCCACCATGTGCAAATTGATGATAATATATTTGTGCAGGAATACCCATTTCTTTTGCTTTCTTGTAGATTCGATAACTATGTTCTGGCATCACATTCCAATCATTAAACCCATGAGACATAAATAATGCTGCTTTCATAGGTTTTATATGATTTAAATAATCACGACTAGCCCAAAAGTCATTATAATCTCCAGTAATTCTATCCATACCATTTTTCATTTCAATGTCACGAACTTTTGCATTATTATGAGCTCGTTTTGCTTCATCTCCACTATGAATAAAGTCATATAAAACATCAATATCTTCACCTAAATAACCACCTGGAGATCGAACTAATCCATTAGATCTATAATAGTGATAATAAGAAGTGTTTGGAGCTATCGGAATAATGGCTTCAAGACCATCAACACCAGTCGTTGCAGCTGCTAAAGGAATAGTTCCGTTATAAGATGTTCCTGTCATTCCTACTTTTCCTGTAGACCAAAAAGCGTCTATTGTTTCGTTACCATGAGGAGATGTATATCCTTTTATACGTCCACATAACCAGTCTATTACCGCTTTTGGTGCTAACGATTCGTTATTGCCACCAACAGTTGGCGAGCCTTGCGATAATCCAGTTCCAGGAGATGAAGAATGTACTACAATATAACCTCTTGGCACCCATTTTTTAATATGAGAATTGGATATAATTGGTCGTTTTCCACGACGAGTTACTTTTGGATGAACACGTTCTCCTGCTTTTTCTCCAAGTTCATGATTTACATCCCAAAAAAGACCATCTACATCTGATGCAACACCAGCAAAGTACGGACTAGAGATATAAATTATTGGGAGTTTTAATTTTTCAGTATCTGTTTGGTAAGGTCTGGTTACTGCAACGTGCATACGGTCGAGTTTATTATCACCATCTGTATCAAAAGTTGTTTCTACCCAAAGGTCGTGTCTTATCCATTTATCAGGAGTGTTAAAAGCTTCAACTATTTGCGCTTCACCATCTTTAAAAACAGGTTTAGAGTTTTCTTGAGCAAAGCTAGTACAAGCTGTTATCACAGCAACAGTATAAGTAATAAGTACTGTTTTTAATTTGAAATTTATATTCATGAGTTTTATTGTTTTGGTAAATATGCTTTCGAAATAGGGTTGTCTTTAGTTTCTTGAGACCAGTAAATATTAATAATCCACCAGCGATTTCCGTCATTTAGCAATTGAATACTGTTTATTCCTCTCATAAACGGAACTGTATCTGCTTCACTATGAAACGACTCGTAAGTGCTAAAAACTTGTGTTATATTTTTAAAAGTATTTACTGTTCTATGTATTTCTTTTTCAAAAAAACCATTGTCAACTAGCCATTTTCCAGAGCCTTCGATATAGTCATCTACTGTCATATATTTCGCCATAAAAACACCTTCTTTGTTTTTGCCTGATGGAATTAATTTTGCATCTGGATGAAACAAATATTTCATAAGCTTCCAATCTCTTTCTTCTCCTTTTTTACCAGATATAACACCATACAGACTTTTTATAGTACTATCTAAAGTTTGTACTTTATCTAAATAATCGGTTGAAGTTTCGGTTGCTTCTTGCGAGTGTATTGAAATACTCATTAAAAAAACAATAAGTAATACAGCTAGTTTTTTCATTTTATTGAAAGTTAAATTGTTTACTGCAAAGTAAATATTTTACTAGAGTTGAAGCGTTAAGAACGTCTTAAATTACCTGAAGTTCTTTTTAATTCTATCTAAATCACGTTTATTATCGCGGTCTTTCATAGTTTCGCGTTTATCAAACAGTTTTTTACCTTTTCCTAAAGCAATACTTAGTTTTGCGTAACCACTATCATTGATGAATAATCGTAAAGGAATAATAGCAAGACCTTTAGCTTCAACATCTTTTCTAAGTCTTTTTAATTCCTTTTTATTTAAAAGAAGTTTCCGTTCTGCTTTTGGTTTGTGGTTGTAGTAATTACCAAATGCATACTCTTGTATAGTCATGTTTATTACAAAAAGTTCTCCTTTATCATTAAACTCACAAAAGCTTTCTGCAATAGAAGCTTTACTACTTCTAATAGATTTAATTTCGGTTCCAGTTAACACAATACCAGCAGTATACTTATCTAATATTTCGTATTGAAAGCGTGCTTTTTTGTTTAGTATGTTAACGTTTTTTTGCATGAAGCACAAAACTACATAAATTTATGATGATAGTTTTAATGAAAAATTAAAAGTTAAAGAATAATTAATACATCTTAATATTAAAAGAAATACAGTTACTTTAGCTTGATTTTTATAGCAAATTAAATGAAGAAACTAATTTTATCGCTTATTGTTTTAGTAACATTAGCATCCTGTAATAGTATTAAAAAGTATAACGAACAAATTGGCTCTTTGCATGCTGTAGAAGATTTGCATAGTGATGTAGATAAGGTATATAAACAATTACAAAAACATCATCCTAAATTATATCAATACACCACAAAAGAAGTTTTAGATTTTAAGTTTGATAGCTTAAAGAGAACAATAAATCAACCTATAAATTCTCGTCAATTTTTTAAGAAAATAGCACCAGTTGTAGCGCATGTTAAACAAGGTCATGTTTCTGTAAGTTCAGCAAATAAAAGGTTTACTAAAAAAGAGAGGAAACAAATACTAAAGAAGAAATTTGAGTTTTATGATTTAGATTTCGAATACCTACAGAACAAACTTTGGGTTGTTAATACACGAGGAAAAGATTCATCTTTTATTGGAGCCGAAGTTGTTAAAGTAGAAGGCGAATTGGTTTCTGATTTGTTAAATGAATATAAAACACAATTTGCTTCCGATGGTTATAATAACACATTACACAACAGGTCTGTAGGTAGATATTTTTCACGTTATTATTATAAAGACAAAGGTTTTATAGATAGTTTAAAAATCACATTTAAGCATAATGATTCAATATTTGATAAAACGTTTAAAAGAATATTAAAAAAAGAAAAAAAGCCTAAAAATGATTCCATAAACGATTCCATAAAAAAGGTAAAATCTAAAAAACTAACTAAGGCAGAAAAGTTATTAAAGAGGTTAGTAAAAAAGAAAAGAAAAAAGTATAATAAAAAACACGGTTATATTTCAAAAGCAAAAACCTATACCAGAAATTTTAATTTTATAGGGCAAGATAGTGCAGTTGGAGTTATGAAAATTAGAGGTTTTGGTAACGGAAACTATAAAAAGTTTTATAAAGAAAGTTTTGCAAAATTAGATTCGGCTAAAACAAAGTATTTTATTCTAGATTTAAGAAATAATGGTGGCGGACGCATCTCAGAAATTGATAAGCTCTACTCTTATTTAACAGATAAAGACTATCAGTTTATAACACCAAGTGAAGTAAATAGTAGAATTCCATTTTTAAAAGGTTTTATGACCAATACAACCTCAAACGGACTTAAAGTTTTAGGCGGAATATTTTCACCTTTTGTAATTGCTCAAAATTTAATTAAAGTAAAAAAGAAAGACGGCAAGCTGTATTATAAATTTAAACATTCAAAAGTAAAAGAATCTAATCCGTTAAGTTTTAAAGGTAATATGTATGTACTAATAAATGGTAATTCTTTTTCTGCATCATCCATTATATCAACACATCTTAAAGCAAAGAAAAGAGCTGTTTTTGTTGGCGAAGAAACAGGAGGAGCTTATAATGGTACAGTTGCAGGTATCTATAAAATATATCAAATGCCAGCATCAAAACTTAAAATTAGAATAGGTTTAATGCAAATTGAAACACCGTATAAACAAAACCCAGACGGTTATGGTGTAAAACCAGATGTTGAAATTATTCCAACCATAGAAGATAGAAATGTAAAAAAAGACGCAGAATTAGAGTGGATTTTATCAGATATTAAGAAAAAGGAATAGTTATTTTTTAAAATGATAATATTGTTTTATTAAAACTTCTTTTTATTGACTTACGGAAAAAACATTTGTATTTTTGTATTCAATTTTTATGCTTTGTCATGCTGAGCGCAGTCGAAGTATCTTTTTTAAATTTAGAAAACTGATTTTATGAATTCGTATGATGTAGTAGTAATAGGTTCAGGGCCTGGAGGATATGTAGCAGCAATACGTTGCGCACAATTAGGTATGAAAACTGCCATTATTGAAAAATATTCGACACTTGGCGGAACTTGTTTAAATGTTGGTTGTATACCAAGTAAAGCACTTTTAGATTCTTCTCACCATTATGAAGATGCTATCAAACATTTTGAAGAGCATGGAATAGAAATTCCTGGAGAAATTAAAGTGAATCTTGAAAAAATGATTGCTCGTAAACAAGCTGTTGTTGACCAAACTACTGGAGGAATTGATTTCTTAATGAAGAAAAATAAGATTGATGTTTATGAAGGATTAGGAAGTTTTAAAGATGCAACACATATTGTAATTTCTGGAAATGAAACTACTGAGATTGAAGCAAAAAACACAATTATAGCAACAGGAAGTAAACCTTCAAGTTTACCTTTTATAAGTATTGACAAAGAGCGTGTTATAACTTCTACAGAAGCATTAAAACTAAAAGAAATACCAAAGCATTTAATTGTAATTGGTGGAGGTGTTATTGGTTTAGAACTTGGACAAGTGTACAAGCGTTTAGGAGCTGAAGTTACTGTAATTGAATACATGAACAGAATTGTACCAACTATGGATACTGCTGTTTCAAAAGAATTAAATAAAGTTTTAAAGAAACAAAAATTCAAAATTAATACGTCTCACAAAGTAACATCTGTAGAACGTAAAGGTGATGAAGTTACGGTTAAAGCTGAAAACAAAAAAGGAGAAGAAGTAGAATTTGTTGGTGATTATTGCTTGGTTTCTGTTGGTAGAAAACCATATACTGATGGATTAAATGCTGAAGCTGCTGGAGTAAAATTAACAGACAGAGGACAAATAGAAGTTAACGACCATTTACAAACAAGTGCTTCAAATATTTATGCCATTGGTGATGTTGTAAAAGGCGCAATGCTAGCTCACAAAGCATCAGAAGAAGGTGTTTTAGTTGCTGAAATTTTGGCAGGACAAAAACCACATATCAATTATAATTTAATTCCAGGTGTTGTTTACACATGGCCAGAAGTTGCAGCGGTTGGTAAAACAGAAGATGAACTTAAAGAAACTGGAGTCGATTATAAAGTTGGACAGTTTCCAATGCGTGCTTTAGGTAGAAGTAGAGCGAGTATGGATTTAGATGGTTTTGTAAAAGTTCTTGCAGATAAAAATACAGATGAAATTTTAGGCGTACACATGGTTGGTGCTCGTGCTGCTGATATGATTGCTGAAGCTGTTGTTGCTATGGAATACAGAGCATCTGCTGAAGATGTATCACGTATGTCTCATGCGCATCCTTCGTTTACTGAAGCCATTAAAGAAGCATGTTTAGCTGTTGATGATAAAGCATTGCATATTTAAATAATTCATGAGAAGACAGGAATCTTAAGAAAATAAACTAGATTCTGAATCATATTTCGACTGCGCTCAGTACAAGAATTCAGAATAACAAAAAAAGCGAACTCATTGAGTTCGCTTTTTTTTTGTTTAGACTATCATTACTTCGAAGGCAGGAATCCACTCAAAAACCTCACTTTTTTTAAGTTTTAAAATAAAGTGCATATCTATATCTTTACATTTCATTCTAATTTTTCAACAACTTGTCAATTTATTTTATATTAATAATAATGGTTGTAGCACTTTTGTTCTAGCAAAAAATAAACAATCAATTTTCACCAAGGACAACCTATCATTCAATAGTATAGAACAATGAAGAAAAGTAAAAAACAAATATTCAAAATAGTATTTATTATTGCAAGCATATCCTCTTTGTTTTTCGTACCATGGATTTTGGTAAAGGCTTGGATATTACCACTACCAGATACGGTTCAAGAACAAGTAGATGAAGCAATTGGTCATGGGTTTGATGGAATGATTGTTTATGTGGACGAAGCAGGAAAACCACCAGCATTTTATACAGGTGGATGGAAAAATCGAGAAAATAAAACTCCTACCGACCCGAATTCCTTATTCAAGATTGGTAGTATCAACAAATTATATGTAGCTGTTGCTATTACCAAATTAGTGAACGACAAACGTTTGTCTTTAGATAAAACGCTTGCTGATTACTTTCCAGAACTTGTAGGAAGAATTGAAAATGCAGAAAAAATCACATTAAGATTGATAGTGCAACACCGAAGTGGTATTCCTATTTTTACCGACCATCCTGGTTTTTGGGATAACCCACAAGAAAGTAGTAAAGATGTACTTGAATACGCACTTGATTTACCTGCAAACTTCGAACCAGATGAAGACTATGAATACTGTAACACCAATTATTTGTTGCTTTCCAGACTCATTGACAAAATAGTAGGTTATAGCCATCAGCAATATATCAAGGAGGAAATTTTAAAACCACAAGGACTGAACAATACTTTTAATTCGCTTAAAGAAGTGGATATAGACGATGTTATGAGTGGTTATTACGTTGGATTTGAGGAGGATATAAAAACGAATAATTATGGTTCAATGATAGCGACAGCAGAAGATGTTGGTAAATTTTTGAGAGCACTAAACGATGGCTCAGTGTTTAATGAAGGTGA
>CAZLXG010000029.1:0-27610 GCA_964563585.1 uncultured Flavobacteriaceae bacterium
TTTTTATTAATGCTACTTTTGAATTATCTTGTTTTGAAACTTCTTTATAAAAGTTCCTGAAATCATTATAATCTTCTTTCGGAAATTCTCCATCATTTATAATAAATTCTCTTTTATAAATTAATGTATTTTCATCTTTTATGATGACTTCTGCTTTATAACTACCAAACTTATTTTCAATAGTTTTTTTCTGTGGTAAAGATTCTACTTTATAATCTTGTGGTAACGTAATTTCAACCTCATCAATATCTTTAAAACCTCTTTTAATTTTAAGCGGCAATTTTCTATTTCTATATCTGTCGGGAATATGCGTATTTCTATTTAAAGCATTTAATGTAAGTAACATTCTGTTTCCAACAATTTTCGGGTAATTGGTTGCTTGAAAATTTATAGTTTCACTAAAAACTATATTATTTTTATCATTATCAATAGCCATTTTATTAATAAAAACATTGTTAATATACTTCCACCGTTTTTTATAATAAATATCTAAATCTCTTTCAGTTTCACTTTCCAACCAATATTTGTCATTATACTGTATCCCTTTTGAGATAACATTTACAACAACATCTATTGTTCCTTCATTTGACACACTATAACTACCATTAATAGTTTGTGTACTTTCTTCTGTGCTATACTTTTTTGTATGTTGAATCTCACCTCCTTCTGGAGTAATAACCAACACATCTCTATCATCTGTGAAATCACCAATAAAGCCAAACGGTAGTTTTTGACTCGTACATTCTAACCATATATCTTCTTCGTTTTCAACGGGAATATTAAGAATCACATGGTTTGTTTGTCCTCCAAACGAAACAAACTCCTTATCTACATTTATTTGATTAGCTGAAGATGCAAAAAGTCTAGTGTAATTAGATTTTACACCAACAACTTCTAATAATGATTTAGTATAGTTTGTTAATCCTTTACAATCTCCATATTTAACCAAATCAACATCTAATGCTTTTATAGGCTGCATACCACCTATACCAACTTGTACACTTATATATCTTGTGTTTTCTTGAACATAATTATAAACTATTTTAGCTTTCTCAATTGGATTATTAATTCCTTGTACTAAACTTAAAACATGATTTTTAGTTTCTTTAGAAACATTATTTCTTCCAATTAATAAGTTCTCATAAAACCATTTACCCATTGAACTCCAATTTTCAACCTTAGCATTTACTCCTTCATAATTAAATTCATTCGACGCTATTAAAACTTTAGGAATAATATTTCGAAAAGATGGACTATAGTCCTCAGGTTTAATAGCTTCGATATTCTCAGTTTTATAAAATAGCATATTTGACAGTTTTTCTTTTTTTAAATTAATACCATCAAAATTCTTTTCCTTTTTTCTAATAGTAATTCCCTCAGGAAAATTTATAGTATAAGAGCTGTTTTCTACACTAACAAAATAATCATCAACTGGAGCAAACGAAGGAATGAAAGCTGTATTACTTGTAATTGTCTCAAAAGCAAACTCAATAGTATAAGGATATTTTATTGGTGTATATTCTAAATATTTCACTCTAGAATCCGAATATAGTGTTCCGCCACTAACTGCACTAACATCTTTAAAATCTTTGGCTTTAATTTTTTTTATTTCGCTACCAAAAGCATCAAAAACTAAAACTTGTAATGTTTTAATTTTCACATTATTGTCGTAATACAAATAAGCATCAATATTGCTATCACCTTTCTTATTTAATACTGTTACTATTCTTTTTTCTTTAACAGACATTTCACTTGAAGACTTAAACGAAACTACTGTTTCATTTAACCTTACTACCGCATTAGCATTTTGCGTAAGGTTTTCTGGAATAGTTAAACTTGAGTATAATTTATCTTGTGAAAAAATAAAGCATGTTGTGAATAATAAAATAATATTCACATAATTTTTTATAACCATATAGAAGATATTATAAGATTAATAAAAAGCAAAATCTTTATTTACTATTAGACTTTATTAAAATTCTTACACCAAATATAAGAAAACAAGGCAAGAAAACATATTTAATTTCGCTGAAAATCACTTGTATACCCCATTCTGAAAAAAACTTTTCTACACCAATTGGTGATACTTTTATTTCTCTAAAAGGAAAGAAAAAACGATTGTTATTAAAAGGAATAAAGAAGCCTACACCTTTCCCTCCAGATGTCATAGCATCTAAAATACCGTGAGAAAGTGTCGACAAAAAAATAACTAAAAACCAAATTAGTTTATTTGTTTTACCAATTGTATACATTAAAATAAGCGCCCACAATAATGCAAAAAGTATGGAATGAGTAAAACCTCTATGACCAAACGGATGTAAATATGGAATACCAAACCTAAAGCCTATAACATCAAAATCTGGAAGTATGGTTGAAAAAATAGCTGCAAATAATAAATACTTAGAGTTTTTATTATCAATAAGTCTTGATAGCGTAAACCCAACAACGCTATGCCCAAAAACAGAAGCCATTTATTCTTTATTTTTTGAATCGATTATAATTGTAACTGGACCATCGTTTAACAATTCTACTTTCATATCGGCGCCAAATTCTCCTGTTTGAATTCTTTTGCCTAAACCTAACTCTAATTGCTTTATAAAAGCTTCATAAAGCGGTATTGCAACATCTGGTTTTGCTGCTTTCATATAGCTAGGTCTACTTCCTTTTTTTGTTGAAGCATGTAATGTAAACTGACTCACAACAATAATATCGCCATTAACATTTAACAATGATTTATTCATTACATCATTCTCATCACTAAAAATTCGAAGATTAACTACTTTGTTTGATAGCCAATTAATATCGTCTTGTGTATCTTCATTTACAATACCAAGCAAAATTAATAGTCCGGTTTTAATTGAGGTAACTTTTTCGCCTTCAATAATTACACTTGCTTTTGAGACGCGTTGTATAACTAGTTTCATTCTTTCTCCCAATTATCAGTTCTATAATGCTCATCTTCATCTTCAATAATTTGCAAATAGCTTCGATAACGTGAAAATGCAATTTCTTCATTATCTAAAGCATTTTTAACAGCACAATTAGGTTCTTTATCATGCAAGCAATTATTAAACTTACAGTCTTGTTTTAATTTAAAAAACTCAGGAAAATAATCGCCAACCTCTTCTTTATCCATATCAACAACACCAAAACCTTTTATCCCTGGTGTATCAATTATTTTTGCATCAAAACTTAAATCAAACATTTCTGCAAAAGTCGTAGTATGCTGCCCCTGCATGTGTAAGGTTGAAATTTCTTTAGTTTTTATATTTAAAGATGGCTCTATTGCATTTACAAGAGTAGATTTTCCAACACCTGAATGCCCTGAGAACATACTTACACTCCCTTTCATTAAAGACTTTACCCTATCTACATTCTCTCCTGTTTTAGCAGAAACTTCAATACATTCATATCCAATTTTCTTGTAAACATGTGCTAAATATTTAACTTCTAAAAGCGTTTCTTCATCATAAGTATCAATTTTATTAAAAAGCAATACTGTTTTAATAAAATACGCCTCGGCAGTAACTAAAAATCTATCAATAAAACTGGTTAACGTTGGCGGATTATTAATAGTAATCATCAAAAACACCAAATCAATATTAGCAGAAATCACATGGGTTTGTTTTGATAAGTTAACCGATTTTCTAACAATATAATTGGTTCTATCATGAATGTTGTGAATAACACCCGTGTCTTTATTGTTATCAGTTTCTAACTCAAAATCTACAATATCACCAACAGCAATTGGATTTGTGCTTTTAATACCTTTTATACGAAATTTTCCTTTTATGCGGCATTCGTAAGTAACACCTAATTCTGTTTTCACAGTGTACCAACTTCCAGTAGATTTATAAACGAGTCCTGTCATATATTCTTCAAAAGTAAAGTAAAAAAATTTTTTTTTGGTATAGATATTGCTTAATCTTACTTATTATTAATTTTAATTAAAAACTCAACAACATGAAAAAAATTTTAATTGTATTAAGCATTTCTTTATTTGCTTTTATTGATTCAAACGCTCAAGTAGAATACAAAATCATCACAAGTATTGAATCTATTGTTCCTAATGGACTTGGACGGTCTCGATTAATTTCGGCTTCTGACGAAAAAAATTATAAAGATTTCACATCTCAAAGAACAGATGACAAAGAAACTGATAAAAGAAACAAATCTAAAAGAAATGAAATTAGAGTTAAAAACTTTGAAGAAACTAAACTTTTAAATTTCTATAATATTGGTGGTATTAGGTTTCAAAATATTGCTGCAAATGATGCGCTTATTACTTCAAAAATAAATACTATGATTGAAGAAGGTTGGGAGTTAGCATTTGTAACAAGTGCTGTTGAAAGTGAAGGTGGCAAAGGCGACGGCAAAGGTATTTTTATTACACGTTATCTTTTTAAAAGAAATAAATAGTTATTTATTCTAATAAAAAAAAGCCTCACAATTGCGAGGCTTTTTTTTATTACTTAGTGGTTAAGTATTTTTTCTTGATGATTAATTGATTCTTGATGAATGGCTTTAAACATTCTTAGAATAAACTCTTCACTTAATCCTTTTGCCTCTCCTTCTAAAACCATTTTTCCTAAAATCTCATTCCAACGTTTGCTTTGTAAAACCGCAACGTTTTTCTGTTTTTTCAATTCACCAATGCTATCAGAAGATTTCATTCGTTTACCTAGTAAATCAATAATTTGATTATCTACAATATCTATTTGTGCTCTTAAATTATTTAAAGCACTTGTGTATTCAGCCTCAGCATTACTTTCTTTTCTAATTTTTAAATCTTTCATAATTTGAACTAAACTAGCGGGAGTTACTTGTTGTGCGGCATCACTCCATGCGTTTTCTGGATCGTAATGTGTTTCAATCATTAATCCATCAAAATTCAAATCTAAAGCCGTTTGAGATATATCAAAAATCATATCTCTTTTTCCTGTGATATGTGATGGGTCATTAATTAAAGGCAAATCTGGAAATTTATTTTGAAACTCAATTGCTAATTGCCATTCTGGAATATTTCTATATTTCGATTTTTCGTACGTTGAAAAACCTCTATGTATAGCTCCTAAATTTTTAACTCCCGCAGTATATAATCTTTCAATACCACCTAACCATAAAGCTAAATCTGGGTTTACAGGGTTTTTTACTAATACAGTTTTTTCAGTGCCTTGTAATGCATCTGCAATTTCTTGCATTATAAAAGGACTTACTGTTGAACGCGCACCAATCCATAATAAATCTACATCATGCTCTAAAGCTAATTTTACATGGGCAGCATTTGCAACTTCTGTACATGTTTTCATGCTAGTTTCTTCTTTAACTTTTTGTAACCATTTTAAACCTAAAGCACCAACACCTTCAAACATACCTGGACGTGTTCTTGGTTTCCATATACCAGCTCTAAAATAGCTAACATCAGTATCCTTAAGCTCGTGAGCTATTTTCAATACTTGGTCTTCTGTTTCTGCACTACACGGTCCAGCAATAACTAGTGGATGATTTAAATTTAAATCATTTAACCAGTTTCTCATTTCTTTCTTGTTTTCCATAATTTTTTACGCCTTAAGCAATTCCTTTTAATATCTCTTTTATATGATTGGTGTTTTTCATCTCATTAAAAATAGTGTCGAAATCGTCTTGTTTCATCATGTCTTTAAAATGAATGAGGTTTGTTATGTACTCTTCTAATATTTCAATCACATTGTTTTTATTGTCTTTAAAAATAGGTGTCCACATTTCTGGAGAACTTTTAGCTAAACGCACAGTTGATGCAAATCCACTACCTGCCATATCAAAAATATCGCGTTCATTTTTTTCTTTTTCAATAACTGTTTTCCCTAACATAAATGAACTTATATGTGACAAATGAGATACATAAGCAATATGTTTATCGTGTGCTTCAGGATTCATATATCGCATGCGCATACCTACATCTTCAAATAATTTGATGGCTTTTTCTTGTAGTTTAAATGATGTTTTTTCAACTTCACAAACAATATTAGTTTTTCCAATAAACAAACCATTTATGGCTGCTTCTGGACCAGAATATTCAGTTCCTGCAATAGGATGCATTGCTAAGAAATTTCTACGTTTTGGATGATTTTCAACTGATTTGCAAATTGTTTCTTTGGTTGAACCTGCATCAACTACCAATCCATTATCAGATATTTTATCTAAAATAGTTGGCAACAATTTAACCGTCGCATCTACAGGAATTGCAATAATTACTAAATCAGCATGTTCAACATCATCTAACGTCGCTTTTTTATCAATTAATTGAAGCGAAAGTGCTTTATCAAGCGTAGTCTCTTTTCTGCTAATACCATGAATAATTACTTCTGAATCATGCTTTTTAATATCTTTAGCAAGACTTCCTCCAATTAAACCAACGCCTATTATATATATATTTTTCATCGTACTCTTGCCATTGCTTCTTCTATAACTTCGGTTGTTGCACAAAGTGAAAATCGTATATAACCCTCACCTTTGCTTCCAAAAATAGTTCCTGGTGTAATAAATATATGATTGTCTTTAAGTACTAAATCTATAAATTCTTCTGATTTTATAAATGCTGGTAATTTTGCCCAAACAAAAAGCCCAGTTGCATTTTTATCGTATGTACAATTTAACGTTTCTGCTAATTGCCAAACTAAATCTCGTCGTTGCTTATACACACTATTTAATGTTACAAACCACATTTTTGAACATTTTAAAGCTTCAATAGCACCTTTTTGTATGCCATAAAACATACCAGAATCCATATTACTTTTCACTTTTAAAATATTGCTTATATGCTCGCTACTTCCTAAGACCATCCCTATGCGCCAACCTGCCATATTAAAGGTTTTACTTAACGAATTCAGCTCTAAACAAACATCTTTTGAGCCTTCAACACTTAATATACTTGTAGGATTATCATTTAATATAAAGCTGTATGGATTATCATTTATTATTAAAATATTGTTGCGTTTTGCAAAAGCTACTAACTCTTCAAATAAAGACTGTGTTGGTTGTGCGCCTGTTGGCATATGAGGATAATTAACCCACATTAATTTTACTTTACTTAAATCTAATTTTTCTAACGCCTTCAAATCTGGCAACCAATTATTAGTTTCATCTAACTCATAAAAAACAGGAGTTGCTCCAACTAATTTTGTTACCGATTGATAAGTAGGATAACCCGGATTTGGAATTAACACTTCATCGCCTTCATTTAAGTAAGCCATTGAAATATGCATAATACCTTCTTTACTTCCCATTAACGGTAACACTTCTGTTGATGGACTTAAGTTCACCGAAAAATGTTCTTTATAAAAACTAGAAATTGAATTTCTTAATTCTGACAACCCTTGGTAACTTTGATATTTATTAGCATTAGGGCTAGAAAAACAATCAATTAATGCATTCATAACCTTTTTTGGAGGTTGTAAATCTGGACTTCCAATACCTAAATTAATAATTGGTTTTCCGCTAGCAATTAGCAAATTCACCTCTCTTAATTTTTTAGAAAAATAGTATTCCTCAACCGTATTCAATCTCTTTGCTACCTCAATCATAACTTAGCATTTTTATATTCACCCAACACTTTAAATCCTTGTCCCATAATTTCAATAATAGATTTCGCTTTCTTAAAATCTAAATAATCATCAAAAGTAACATCAACAAAAAAGGCATATTTCCAAGGTGTTTCAACAATTGGCAACGACTGTATTTTAGTTAAATTAAGACTACAATCGCTCATTACATTAAGTATTGCGGCTAAACTTCCACGTTTATGGTCGGTTTCAAATTTTATTGAAGCTTTATTAATTTCATTTTCAGGAACTTCAGAATTCTTACACTTTACAATAGCAAAACGCGTTTCGTTATGTTTTATAGTTTGTATACTTTTTTCTAAAATATCTAAGTCAAAAATTTCAGCAGCCTTAATACTTGCAATAGCTCCAATATTTTTAAGTTGCTTTTCTTTAATACGTTGTGCAACCTCAGCAGTATCCTTATCTTCAATTAACTTAATATGTGGGTATTGCTTAAAAAATTCTTTACATTGCAACAACGCCATGGGATGCGAATACACTTCCTGTATTGCTTCAATATTTTGATTTGGTAAAGCCATTAAATTATGTTGAATGTCTAAATAATGCTCACCAACAATATGCAAATCGTATTTATCAATTAATGCATAATTAGGAATAATGGAACCTGCAATCGAGTTCTCTAAAGCCATAATAGCAGCATCCGATTCATCTGAAATCAAAGAATCAACAACACCGTCAAATGTTAAACATTCAATTACATTAACCGTTTTATCAAAAAATTGCTGAGACACAATATGATGGAACGACCCTTTTACTCCTTGTATGGCTACTGTTTTTATCATATATAAAAAAAGTCCCGATTTTCATCGAGACTTATATTCAAATTTATATTTATAAATTATACATACAACGCCTCGATTCTCTTACTATAAAAGAAATAAAACCAATTGTTAAAATATGTATAATATACTGTTGTCATAATTACATTGCTAAATTAATTATTTATTTAAGAAATCAAAATAGTACAAAACCTTTTTTATCTTTTTATTAAAAGTTTTAAAGATTTTACAGTAAAACACATATTACATTAGATAATCATTATTTTTGAACAAAGTATTTTAATATGTCAATAGTAGTAGACGGGATTTCAAAATTTTACGGTAACCAAAAAGCTTTGAATAACATATCTTTTAAGATTGAAAAAGCAGAAATTGTTGGATTTTTAGGTCCAAATGGCGCTGGAAAATCTACTATGATGAAAATTCTAACTACTTATATTGATGCTACCGAAGGTGTTGCCAAAGTAAATGGACACGATATAAACGAAAATACGCAACAAGTACAACAAAGTGTTGGCTATTTACCTGAGCATAACCCGTTGTATTTGGATATGTATGTTAAAGAATATTTAGCTTTTAATGCAAATATTTATAATGTTAGTAAAGACCAAGTTAATGAAGTTATTGAACTTACAGGGTTAACACCTGAGGTTCATAAAAAAATAGAACAACTCTCAAAAGGATATCGCCAACGTGTTGGTTTAGCAAATGCAATGCTGCATAATCCTGATGTTTTAATTTTAGATGAACCAACCACAGGTTTAGACCCAAACCAATTAGTAGATATTAGAAATCTTATAAAAAGTATTGGCAAAACAAAAACAGTTTTTCTTTCAACGCATATTATGCAAGAAGTTGAAGCGATGTGCGACCGCGTTATTATTATTAATAAAGGTGAAATAGTTGCTGATAAAAAAATAAAAGAACTTCGTGAAGGCAAAGAACAAACTGTTATAGTTGAATTTGATTATCGTGTTGAAGATGCATTTTTAAAAAAATTACCTAAAGTAAAAAATGTAGTTAATACTTATGATTTTGTTTATGAAATCACTTTTAAAACTACAGAAGACATGCGTTCTTACGTGTTTGATTTTGCACATGATAACCAATTGAAAATTTTACAACTCAACCAGAAAAATACTAGTTTAGAAAGCTTGTTTAGAGAGTTGACTGCTAACTAATTTTTTAAATTCAATAGGCAAACTTGCCATCATACCTTTTGGTACACGCTCAACAACTTCACCTCGCATTTCCCTTTAAAGTAAACTCCGTATTACTTTCATTAAGTTCTATGGCAACTCTATTATCATTTGATTCACCACCACCTCTAAACACAAAAACATAAATTAAAAACAACGTGTTTAAAAATAAAATTATTGCTAAAATAGTGGATGCTTTCTTCATGATTATACATCTTATTTATACAAATGCACACTAACAAATATCGTTTTTGGCAACAATTATAACATTACAAATAGAGACTATTATTCGAAAATAAGTTTGCCTTTGTATTGCTCTTCAACTTCAATAACTAGTGGTTTATTTACAGCAATAACATCTCCAGTTCCAGAAATTTTTCCTGTAATTTCTTGTTGTGGATTAACAATCATATCGTTAGAACTTCTGTTCCATATTTTAACTTTCTGAGCAATAAGATTTCTTCCTTCAAAACGTGATGTTCCTGCAGCAAATGTTATATTCAAATTATCAGTTTTTCCCGAAACAAAACAATTGGATAAATTATTAAATATCAATTTAAAACTACTATTATCAATTTGTAATTTGAAATTTCCGCTTGTAAAAACATTATTAGTACCATTAAAATCTTCAGATAAAACAGTTAAACTCGGATATGTTAAAACACCATCCGAACTCACATCATATTGTGTAGAACTTCGTATTTCTGTAATATTTGGCGACGTTATATATACTTTAGTAATTCCATAATCACGAACATAATTACAAATATTATTATCAGTAAGTGTTAGTTTTCCATCTAAAACAACAGCTTCAACATCGTTTAATAAATTTTCACCTGTTTCAATAATTACTTTTTGTGTTACTCCTTCTTTTAAAATTAATTCAATATCTCTATTTATAAGTATTTTATCAAAAGCATCAACCATAATTTCTTGCTGAATGATGCTTCCTGTTTTTTGAAAACAATTACCCGCATCTTCACTATCGCAAGCAAAAATAAAAAACATTGATATTATGTATAAGACTTTTTTCATTTACAATCTAATTCCAATTCCTAGTTCTACAGCTTCCGCCTTTGCTCCATGTGATTTTAGTGTTAAAGTACCAAACCACTTATCATTAAAATATCGTTTTAAACCAGCTCTTAAATAGGTTTTTCCTTCAAAATCATAAGGATAATACACGTAATACCCAAACTGCGTAACTAGTGATGTTTTATTAATAAATAATTCATGACCAACAAAAACACCAACACGTTTATAATCTTCATTTCCTGTTACGCCTTCTTCAGGAAACGACACACTTCTAAAATAAATAAGTTCTTTTAAAAAATTAGATAAAAACACATCAGTTCCTAACTGCAATGCACTTTTCACATTAATACGTTTATCGGCATAAGCCGAAAAAACATAAAACGGAAATTGTCCGCTATCCACAATATCACTTTCATTAATTCCAGTTCTAAAAACAAAATTATATTTTATTGGCTGTGTGAATTTCTTATCGTCGTTTTCTAAAGTGTGTTGATATTCTAGTTCTTCTTCATCTAGATTATAAGTAACACCAAGATTAAAAGTAAGTGAATTTGTACTTGCATTTGGTGCTTTTACATTGGCATTGGAATAATGAATAAGCGAAAAACCTGCTTGTAAACCAAATCTATCTACAATACGTTCCTTTTTATAATTAAGCATTACAAACGTACTACTTAATAATTTCGAGCCAAAAGCAATGTTTCTGTAATTATCAACCTTATCATAAGGATTTGTAGTATATCCTATACCTTGACCAATACGAAACATTAAATTTCGTTTTAAAAAGTAAAAATTATAATGTGTGTAAAGTGAATAATTATTTCCTAGAACATCATTTTTTAGGTTTTGATACGCAAACGTTACTCCAAAATCTGGATAATTATAACGTTGTTCCCAATCGTTAAAACCATAGGTTTTTTTGTTCCAACTTAAAATAAAACCTTCTGGATGTCCTTTTATTAAATGAAGAATATCGTTGTTATGTAAAGCTATATTGCCTTTAAAATAATTAACATCAATATATGATGTATGTTCCTTTTCTTGTGCTAAAGAAAACAAACAAAAAAGGCAAAAAATGTAGGTTATATGTTTCTTCATTTATATTTAATACAGAGCAAAAGTAATAGAATATTTAAAACAACGCCTCAGCTATCGCTTTTATATTGTCACTTTTTCCCATCGAATAATAATGAAGCACAGGAACACCTGCTTTTTTAAGCTCATCCGATTGTTTAATCGCCCATTCAACACCAACCTGTCTCACCGCTTTATTGTCTTTACATTTTTCAACAGCATTAATTAAATCTTCGGGTAAATCAATTTTAAAAACCTGTGGTAATAGTTGTAAATGATGCTTTACAGCCAATGGTTTTATTCCCGGAATAATAGGCACATTTATACCCGCTTCTTTAGCTTTATCAACAAATTCGAAATATTTTTCGTTATTAAAAAACATCTGTGTAACCACATAATCTGCACCTGCATCAACCTTTTCTTTAAGCCGTTTTAAATCGGTTTGTAACGATGGTGCTTCAATATGCTTTTCAGGGTAACCCGCAACACCAATACAAAAATCAGACGTATCGTCGGTCTCAATAACATCATGCAAATATTTTCCGCAATTCAAACTCTGAATTTGAGCCACTAAATCCGTCGCAAACTTATGTCCTCCTTTCGCAGGTTCAAAATATTTTTGATGACTCATCGCATCACCACGTAACGCCATCACATTTTCAATACCCAAATAATGGCAATCCACCAACAAATATTCCGTTTCCTCTTTTGTAAAACCGCCACACAAGACATGTGGCACCGTATCCACATTATATTTATGTTTTATCGCCGCACAAATCCCAACCGTTCCAGGGCGCATTCTCGTAATTTTCCTATCCAATAAACCCTCAGCTTTATTAATATACACATACTCTTCGCGCGATGTTGTTACATCAATAAACGGCGGATTAAAATCCATTAACGGATCGATATTATTATACAATTCCTGAATATTCCTACCCTTTTGCGGCGGAATAATCTCAAACGAAAACAATGTTTTTCCGTTGGCTTTTTTTATGTGTTCTGTTACTTTCATTACTTATATTTTTGGGCGTTACCCTTTGGGTCGCGCTTTCCACTATATCTTTTTCTCGTTCCTCAAAAAAGGATGCCGCTACAATCGCTAACGCAAACTTACTCTTCGGCTAAACTTGGGTGTAACCACTTTCTAGCTTTCTCTTTTGTAATACCTTTTCGTATAGCATAATCCGTTATTTGGTCATCGGTAATTTTACCTAAACCAAAATATTTAGCTTCTGCATTTCCAAAATAATACCCCGAAACCGATGCGGCAGGCCACATAGCTAAACTTTCGGTAAGAGTAACACCAATATTCTCTTCAACATCTAACAATTTCCAAATCGTTTCTTTCTCTAAATGATCTGGACAAGCTGGATAACCTGGTGCTGGACGAACACCTTTATACGTTTCCTTTATTAATTCATCATTACTTAACTCTTCATTTGCAGCATAACCCCAATGTTTAGTTCTAACTTGCTTATGCAAATATTCAGCAAAAGCCTCAGCAAATCTATCGGCAATAGCTTGCACCATTATCGCATTATAATCATCTTCCTTTTCTTTATAAAATGTAGCCAGTTCTTGCGCCCCAAAAACAGATACACAAAACGCACCCATATAATCTGTTTTACCTGTTTCATTTGGTGCAATAAAATCTGAAAGGGCAAAATTTTTCAAACCTTCCCGTTTCTTTAATTGTTGACGTAACGTTCTAAATACCGCAATTTCTTTTCCCTTTTTCTGAACAGAAATATCGTCATCATTTATAGAATTAGCTTCAAACAATCCAAAAATAGCTTTAGGTTTTAGCAATTGTTTTGCTATAATTTGTCTTATCATTTCTTGTGCATCTTCAAACAACTGAGTTGCTTGTTCGCCAACAACTTCATCTTTTAAAATATCTGGATACTTACCATGTAAATCCCAACTTCTAAAAAACGGACTCCAATCAATAAACGGTAATAGTTCTTTTAAGCTTAATTGTTTTAATCGTTGTATTCCTAATTCGTTTGGTTTTACAATTGGTGATGTTTTCCAATCAATACTAAACTTTTTATTACGTGCTTCACTTATCGAAATATAAGATTTTGTTTTACCGCGTTTTAAAAACTTTTCACGAAACTCATCATAATCCTTTTTCATTTTAGCAACATAAGCATGCGACGATTTCTCATTTAATAAATCACCTACAACAGTTACCGCTCTTGAAGCATCATTCACATGAACCACCGCATTTTTATATTCAGGATTAATCTTAACCGCAGTATGTGCCTTTGATGTTGTTGCTCCACCAATTAACAACGGAACTGTAAAATTCTGACGTTCCATTTCTTTTGCTAAATACACCATTTCATCAAGCGAAGGCGTAATTAAACCTGATAACCCAATAACATCAACATTTTCTTTTTTAGCAGCTTCAATAATTTTTTCTGGCGGAACCATAACACCTAAATCAACAATTTCGTAATTATTGCAACCTAAAACAACACTCACAATATTTTTACCAATATCATGCACATCGCCTTTTACAGTTGCCATTAAAATTTTCCCTAAAGCTTTTTGTTTTTCACCTTTTTCTGCTTCAATAAATGGATTTAAATAAGCAACCGCTTTTTTCATTACACGAGCAGATTTTACAACCTGCGGTAAAAACATTTTTCCAGCTCCAAACAAATCTCCAACAACATTCATCCCAACCATTAAATTACCTTCAATAACCTCAATAGGTTTTTCAGCTTCCTGTCTTGCTGCTTCTATATCTTCAATAATAAAAGCATCAATACCTTTTACTAATGCATGTGTAATTCTATCTTGAATTGAATTTTCTCTCCACGATAAATCTAAAGCTTTCTCTTTTTTAGAACCTTTTACTGTTTCAGCAAAATCTAATAAACGTTCGGTAGCATCAGCTCTTCTGTCCAAAATAACATCTTCAACATGCTCTAATAAATCTTTAGGAATATCATCATATACTTCTAAAAGTGCAGGATTTACAATTCCCATATTCATACCCGCTTGAATAGCATGATATAAAAACACCGAGTGCATCGCTTCACGAACACCATCATTTCCTCTAAAAGAAAACGACACGTTACTAACGCCACCACTCACGCTTACGTTTGGTAAATTTTGTTTGACCCAACGTGTTGCTTCAATAAAATCTACCGCATTTTTACGGTGCTCTTCCATTCCTGTTGCTACAGGAAATATGTTTAAATCGAAAATAATGTCTTCAGATGCAAAACCTACTTTATTAACCAAAACATCATAAGAACGTTTTGCAATTTCTAAACGTCTTTCGTAATTATCTGCTTGTCCAACCTCATCAAAAGCCATAACAATTACCGCAGCTCCATAGCGTTTAATTTGTTTTGCTTGCCAAATAAAATTTTCTTCGCCTTCTTTTAGCGAAATAGAATTCACCACACTTTTACCTTGTACAACTTGAAGTCCAGCATCGATAATTTCCCATTTAGAACTATCAATCATTATAGGCACACGACAAATATCTGGTTCGGCAGCAATTAAGTTTAAAAAACGAACCATAGATTCTTTTCCATCAATAAGACCATCGTCCATATTAATGTCGATAATTTGTGCGCCACCGTCAACTTGATGACGTGCAACATCTAAAGCTTCTTCAAACTTATCTTCTTTTATTAGTCTTAGAAACTTTTTAGAACCCGCAACATTAGTACGTTCACCTACATTTATAAAGTTGGTGTCTGGCGTAACTACTAAAGGTTCTAACCCTGATAATCTTAGATATTTCTGTGCTATTTTACTCATTATTTAATGATGTACTCTATTATTTTATCCTAATGTATTTTTCTATAATATCTCGCTTAATATTTGCCTCTTTTATTTCTTCTAACCCATATTGTATTAATGTATCTCCTTTAATTTCTATAGTAAAAGGGAACTCATGGCCTCTAATATTATCTACAGAAATATAATTTAGTTTTTCTACATAGGCGCTCCCTTCTAAACTATATGTACCACCGCCACCATAAAAACCTTCGCTTGTTCCTTTTGGTTGATTAAAAAAAGCAAAATGAGTTTTGTTTATAATTTTAATAAAGTCTGTATTTGATATATCTTTTACTTGCACAGAGTCGTTCTCTTTAACTTCTCCGTAAAACAATTTCCAGGTGCCTTCTATTTTTTTATCCGCAGCTACTATTTGTACTACTTCTTTTTTAGGATTACAAGAAATTAAAATTACTATTATGGCTAATAATGTTATCTGTTTTTTCATTTTTATGTTAGTTGTCTTGGTTTATAATCTTTTACTAAATCTGTTATAATTTTTATATGTTCTGGTGTTGTGCCACAACAACCGCCTACTATATTAATTAAATCCTTTTTTAAATATTCTTCTATTTGCGCTCCCATTTCTTCTGGTGTTTCATCATATTCTCCAAAAGCATTTGGCAAACCTGCATTTGGATGCGCCGAAATTGCAAAGTCAGTTTTACTAGCAATGGCTTCTAAATGTGGTTGCAATAAATTTGCTCCTAAAGCACAATTAAATCCAATAGAAAACAATGGAATATGTGATACAGAAATTAAAAATGCTTCTGCTGTTTGTCCTGATAAAGTTCTACCTGAAGCATCCGTAATAGTTCCACTTAACATGATTGGAATATCAATATTACGTTCTTCTTTTACTTCTTCAATAGCAAATAATGCTGCTTTAGCATTTAAAGTATCAAACACAGTTTCTACTAATAACACATCAACACCACCATCAACTAAAGCTTCAACTTGTTGTTTATATGCTATACGTAATTCATCAAAAGTAACCGCTCTAAAACCTGGGTCGTTGACATCGGGCGACATACTAGCTGTTCGATTTGTTGGTCCCATAGAACCTGCAACAAACCGAGGTTTATATGGTTCTTTCGCTGTAAATTCATCAGCTACTTCTTTAGCAATTTTAGCAGATTGATAATTAAGTTCATACACCAAATCTTCCATTTGATAATCTGCCATCGCAATGGTGGTTCCTGAAAACGTGTTGGTTTCAACAATATCTGCTCCAGCTTCAAAATATTTTCCGTGTATGGTTTTAATCGCTTCTGGCTGCGTAATAGACAACAAATCGTTATTGCCTTGCAATGGTGTTGGGTAATCTTTAAAACGCTCACCTCTAAAATCTTCTTCAGTAAATTTATAGGCTTGCAACATCGTTCCCATAGCGCCATCGAGCACCAAAATACGCTGTTTTAAAGCTTGTTGTATGTTTGACATTTTGATTATTTATATCTGTATGTCATCAAGAAAAGTAAGGGAAACACTTTTCGTTATCTTTCTAATACGTTAATATTAGTAGAACGTAGCACCTTCTTTACAAGATAAAGGGTTGCCAAGGTATCAACGGGTCTATTCCCTCTACCTTTCTTGATAACATTAATTACGTTAATGAACTAGTTAACAAAAGTACTAACTATATTTTTTTTATTCAAACAAAGTTGAAGATAAATATCTATCGCCTCTATCACAAATAATTGCAACTATAACACCTTTATCAATTGTTTCTGCAAGCTTTAAAGCACTAGCAACTGCACCTCCGCTGCTCATTCCTGCAAACACACCTTCTTCTTTAGCTAAACGTTGCGTCATTGCTTTAGCTTCTTCCTTATTTACTTCGATTACTTTATCTACTTTTGAACGGTTGAAAAACTTAGGCACATAATCTGGCGACCATTTTCTAATACCAGGAATTCTTACTCCATCTGCTGGTTGCACTCCTACAATTGTAATATTTTTATTTTTTTCTTTTAAATATGCTGAAACGCCCATAATAGTTCCTGTTGTTCCCATTGCAGATACAAAATGTGTTATTTTACCTTGAGTATCGTTCCAAATTTCTGGACCTGTGGTTTTATAATGTGCTTTCCAATTATCATCATTTTCAAATTGATTAAGCAATACATAACCTTTTTCATCTCTAAGCTTAAATGCTACATCCCGCGAACCTTCAATGCCAATTTCTGCTGGTGTTAAAATAACCTCAGCACCATAAGCACACATTGTTTTCACACGTTCTACAGTAGAATTTTCAGGCATAACTAAAATCATATTCAAACCAAATAACTGTGCTATAAATGCTAAAGCAATACCTGTATTTCCGCTAGTCGATTCAACTAAATAATCACCTTTTTTAATATCGCCACGCTTAACCGCTTCATTAATCATATTAAAAGCAGCTCTATCTTTTACGCTTCCGCCTGGATTATTGCCTTCTAATTTCAATAAAAGTGTAATGTTTTTATTTGAAATAAGATGACTTACCTCAACAAGTGGCGTGTTCCCTATTTGACCTAATATGCTTTTAGCGTATGCCATTTTTTTTTGGTCTGATTTTTATTTCAGTTTGATATGTAACTAACGAATTTTCTGGAACCGATTCAGTTATCCAAACATTGGCTCCAATAGTACTATTTGCCCCAATAACTATATCGCCTCCTAAAATGGTTGCATTTGCGTAAATGCATACATTTTCTTCAATAGTTGGATGCCTTTTTGTTGATGCTAAACTTTTGTTTACTTGCAACCCGCCTAAAGTTACACCTTGATAAATTTTCACGTTATCTTTAATAATTGAGGATTCTCCAATTACAATTCCTGTTCCGTGGTCTATATAAAATGATTTGCCAATTGTTGCCCCAGGATTAATATCAATACCAGTGATTCCATGCACATATTCACTCATCATTCTTGGAATTATTGGCAATTTCAATTTATATAATTCATGACTTATTCTGTAAATAACAATAGCATGAAAACCAGGATAAGCCAAATAAATTTCTTCTAAACAATCTGATGCTGGGTCGTTTTGTTCAAACGCCATAGCATCTAAATCTAATGCCTTTCTAATATTTGGTAATTCTTCATAAAATGAATCCCAAGTTCCAGTTCTATCTTCAGCACAAACTTGTTGTGCTATTTTTAAAAATGTTTGCTTTAACTGTGCCCAATTATCTGCATTTTCATCCTCAAAAAGCGCATAGAATAATTCCTTTGTAAAATCTTCTACAATTTCTTTTAATCTAAGATCAAAACATTTAAAAGGTTCCCCAAATAAGGTCATAGAATTTTAATTTATGTTGTCTCGATAGCTTTAACAACTGCTTTTGGTGCTTCTTTACGTGTTCCATCAAAACCATCAATACCACTAACTGTTGTGTATTTTAAAACATACTTTTTACCTGGATTAAGGATTTTATAAGCCGCTTGACACATTAAAGTTGCTTCGTGAAAACCACAAAGAATTAATTTTAATTTCTCAGGATATGTGTTTACATCTCCAATAGCAAAAACACCCGGAATATTAGTTTGATAATTTAATGAGTTATCAACTTTTATAGCATTCTTTTCAATTTCTAACCCCCAATTTCCAATAGGTCCTAATTTAGGAGACAAACCAAATAATGGAATAAAATGGTCGGTTTCAAGTTGAGTTAATTCACCACCTCTTTCATAAGTAATAGCCTCAATCTTTCCATCACCATGTAACGCTTTAACTTCTGCTGGTGTAACTAAATTTATTTTACCAAGCTTAGTTAATTCTCCTACTTTTTCAACAGAATCTAATGCGCCTCTAAACTCATTTCTTCTATGAATTAAAGTTACAGATGAAGCTACATCGGTTAAAAATATACTCCAATCAAGTGCAGAATCACCTCCACCAGAAATCACGACTTTTTTATTACGGTAAAATTCAGGATCTTTAATAATGTATTCAACACCTTTGTCTTCATAATCCTCAATACCTTCAATTTTTGGTTTTCTAGGTTCGAAAGATCCTAAACCACCAGCAATAGCAACTATTGGCGCATGATGTTTTGTTCCTTTATTTGTGGTAACAATAAACGAACCGTCTTCTTGTTTATCGATAGTTTCAGCACGTTCTCCTAAAGTAAAACCTGGTTCAAACTGTTTTCCTTGTTCTAATAAATTTTTAGTTAAGTCGCCTGCTAATATTTCTGGAAAACCAGGAATATCGTAAATAGGCTTTTTAGGATAAATTTCTGAACATTGTCCACCCGGTTGTGGTAACGCATCAATTAAATGACACTTTAATTTTAATAATCCAGCTTCAAAAACTGTGAATAATCCAGTTGGACCAGCACCTATTATAAGTATATCTGTTTTAATCATTTTATGACTCCTTTTTTTTCAATTAGGGTTTTGGTTACTTCGTTTAGTGTTTCCACTTTTTGTTCAAAATTACCTTTTATTGTTTTTCTATATTCATTTAAATTCTTAACCAAATCATCAATATTTTCTGGAATTACATCTTCAAAAAATTGACGCAATCTTTTGGCTGTTGTTGGCGATTTTCCGTTAGTCGAAATTGCGACTTTCACATTACCTTTTGTAACAATTCCGCCCATATAAAAATCGCAATACGAAGGATTGTCAGCTACATTAACCAAAATTCCTTTTTTTCTACAGTGCTTATGTACTTTTAAGTTTACCTCCGTAACATTAGTTGTAGCTATAACAATATTATTTCCTTTTAAATAACGCTTATTATATATGTCTTCAATTAAAGTTACCTTTCCTGTTTTCGCTACAAAAATAGTATTTTCTTTAAATTCTGGCGCAACCATTGTTACATTCGCATCTGGACTAGATTTTAATAAAAATCGCAATTTTTCTTCCGCAACAAAACCGCCACCTACAATAAGTACGTTTAGTTTATTCAGCTTTAAAAAAATGGGATATAAATTATTTCGTTCCATAAATTAACGCTTTGCAATATTTTCTTTAACATCTTTATAAAGAGATGATAAAACTACGCGTTCTTTTACTACTTCGCCTATTACAATAATAGCTGGTGTAGACAATTGTTGTTCTTCAACTACTTTACGAATTGTACTGATTGTTCCGAAACCAAATTTTTCATTTTCAGTTGTACCGTCTTGTATAATTGCAACTGGTGTATTTTCTTTGTTTTCTTTTGAAAAAATTTTGACAATTTCATCCAACTTATGCATTCCCATAAGAATAACTATTGTTGCAGATGATTTTGCTGCCAAAGTCACATCACTTGATAATTTATGTGATTTCGTTGTACCTGTCATTACCCAAAAACTTCTTGAAACACCTCGTTTTGTTAACGGAATTCCTTGATATTCTGGAACTGCAATTACCGATGAAATACCTGGAACAGTATATGTTTCAATATCAAATTCTCGAGCATAATCAATCTCTTCTGCACCTCTACCAAAAATAAATGGGTCGCCACCTTTTAAGCGTACAACATGTCCACAATTTTTTGCTCTATCTACAATAAGCTCATTAATTTGCTCTTGCATATAGCTAAAATAACCTTTACGCTTTCCTACAAAAATAAGCTCGACATCTTTTGATGCGTACTTTAACAAATCTTCATTTATAAGTGCATCATACAAAATAACATCTGCAGATTCTATCGCTTTAATAGCTTTAAGCGTTATTAATTCTACATCGCCTGGACCCGCACCTACAACAGTTAATTTTGGAGTTTTCGCATTCATGTTCTACTTTTTAAACTACTTTCTTTTGAAGTGTTTCAATTTCTCTATAAGCTCTTACTTTATCTAAAAACTGATTTGCATTTTCAATATATTTTGAAGCAAATTTTTCGGTTGGTGCAAATTTATTAATTTGATATATCAAATCGGCAAAAGATGCCCCTAAATCTATATCTCCGCTTGCAACAAACAATTCGTCAAACTGACTTATAATTCCTGCATGTGTATTTGTCATTTTATTTTCGGCTAATAATAACGCTTTCGCGGAATTAACCAAAGATGCATAAGCGTAATAAATAGCACTTGAATATACTTCATCATCAAACGATTTTTTAGCATCGTCAATTTTTTCTTCGCTTTCTAAAAACAAGGTGGCTATTAAATCAATAACAACACCTGCACATTCGCCAATACCAATTTCTTTAACGTACTTTTCTTCTTCTCCCCAATCAATAAAATCTTCTTGAATTAAATTTGAAACATCAGACAAATCAGTTAAAAAATCATAAAAATACTTTTCACCCTTTTCTTTATAATACTCAACAAATAGTTTTCCGTTCGCATTAACTTCAAAATCGTTTAAAATTCTTCGTAATGCTTCTGAGCCTCTTTTGCTTGGTATTTTTACAACTTTATCAGCAAAAAGCGCTTTCCCATTACCTAAATTCCCACCACCAAGTAAAACTTGCAATGCTGGTGCAACCAACTTATCTGGCGTACGAACCGACATACCTTGAAACCCAATATTTGCCATATTATGTTGACCACAAGCATTCATGCAACCACTAATTTTTATAACTAAATCTTCGTTTTTTAAATACTGTGGGTATTCCGTTTTAATAACACGTTCTAATTCCTCTGCAATCCCTGTACTACTTGAAATTCCTAAATTACAAGTATCTGTTCCTGGACATGCAGTAATATCTACCGCTTTATTATAACCTGCTTCTACAAAGCCAAGCTTTTCTAATTCAGTATAGAAAAACGGTACTAAATCTTCTTTTACAAAAGGAATAATAATATTTTGACGCAACGTTAAACGAATTTCATTCGCTGCATATTTCTCAACTAAATCGGCTAATAATCGTGCTTTATTAGTATAAAAATCACCTAATAATACTTTAATTCCAATAGCAACATAACCTTCCTGTTTTTGTGGAATTAAGTTTGTCAATTTCCAAATTTTAAAAGCTTTTTGATCTTTAATTTCAACTTTAGGAGTTTCAACTTCAACTGGTTTTGATGCCACATAAGAATCTGCATCAATTTCAATAGATTTAAATTCAATGGCATTTTGTTCAGCTTCAATTAAATCTCTAAAAGCATCTAATCCTATCCCTTTTAAAAGAAATTTCATTCGCGCTTTAGCTCTACTTTTACGTTCACCATAACGGTCAAAAACTCTTAAAACACCTTCCATTACTGGAATAATTTTATTAGTTTCTAAAAAATCATATAATACATCTGCATGACGCGGTTGCGAACCTAAACCACCAGCAACCATAACTTTAAAACCACGAACACCATTTTCAATTTTCGCAATAAATCCTAAATCATGTAAATAAGACAAACCTGTATCTTCATTGGTTGATGAAAAAGAGACTTTAAATTTACGTCCCATTTCTTGACAAATTGGGTTACGTAAAAAGAATTTATATACCGCATCTGCATAAGGAGATACATCAAAAGGTTCATCAACATCTATACCCGCAGTTTCAGATGCTGTTACGTTTCGTACAACATTTCCACAAGCTTCACGCAACGTTACATCATCCTTTTCTAATTCTGCCCAAAGCTCTGGCGTTCTCTCTAAATCGACATAATGAATTTGAATATCTTGGCGTGTTGTAATATGCAAACGACTACGAGAATATTCATCTGAAACTTCAGAAATTCTTCGTAATTGGTTGCTTAATACTTTTCCGTAAGGTATTTTCATACGAATCATTTGTACACCTTCTTGACGTTGACCGTAAACACCTCTTGCTAAACGAAGACTTCTAAATTTTTCTTCATCTACTTTTCCACTATTAAATAACTCAATTTTATTGGCTAATTCAATAATATCTTGTTCAACGATTGGGTTTTCTATTTCTGTTCTAAAACTTTGCATGACATACCTGACCTTTCTATAATTAAGAAAGAATTTTTAGTTATTTTTTACTGAATAAAACCAGCACCTACTGTATTATTTGATTGTGTATCAATTATAATAAACGAACCATTTGTTCTATGATTTTTAAATTGATCATAAAAAATAGGCTTGTTTAATTTGAAAGTAACCGAAGCAATATCGTTAACTCCTAAACCTAAAACATCGGTTTCTACACCTGAATAATCTGGATTTATTTTATGATTTATTGTATCCACTTTCGCCAAGACTTTATTTATTCCGTGTTGCACAATATACTTTGAACCCGTAGTTAATTGCTTAGAATCCATCCAACATACATTGGCTGTAAATTGCTTTTCAATAGTTGGTAAATCACCATCTTTAACAATCATATCGCCACGACTAACATTAATATCGTTTTCTAAAGTAATGGTAACCGATGAACGTCTTGAAGCTGTTTCATATTTTTCATCATAAAAATAAATAGCTGCAATTTTAGATTTTGTTTGCGATGGCAATACTACAATATCGTCACCAACACTTAAATTACCACCATAAACTTTTCCTGCATAACCTCTATAATCGTGAAAATTTTCAGTTTTTGGACGAATAACATATTGCACTGGAAACCTTGGAGTTCCAATATTATAAATATCAGATTTGTCTAATTGTTCCAAATGCTCTAATAATGCTTCGCCTTTATACCAAGGCATTTTTTCAGATTTATTCACCACATTATCACCTTTTAAAGCACTTACTGGAATAAAGGTTATTGTTTGGTCTTTATAATCTCTTTTACTCATCAATTCCGTAAAATCTACTTTGATTTTATTGTAAGTTTCTTCAGAATAATCAACCAAATCCATTTTATTAATAGCAACAACAACATCTTTAATTCTTAATAAATTATTGATGAAAAAGTGACGATTTGTTTGCTCAATAACACCTTTTCTAGCATCAATTAATATAATAGACGCTTGCGATGTTGATGCACCCGTAACCATGTTTCTTGTATATTCTACATGCCCAGGTGTATCAGCAATAATGTAACTTTTCTTTTTTGTTGAAAAGTAAATATGCGCCACATCAATAGTAATTCCTTGCTCTCTTTCGGCAACTAAACCATCTGTTGCTAACGAAAAATCTAAATAATCGTAACCACGTTGTTTACTTGTTTTTTCAATAGCTTCTAACTTATCGGTTGTTAACGATTTTGTATCGTAAAGTATACGTCCAATCAAGGTGCTTTTCCCATCATCTACACTTCCTGCTGTTGCAATTTTTAATACTTCCATTTTATTTTTCTGTTGGCTTTTAGCTATTTACTATAAGCTTAATTTTTATTCATTTTAAAGTTTTCGATTTCGCGTAAACAACAAACTTGTATTTTAAAAATATCCTTGTTGTTTACGTTTTTCCATAGCTGATTCAGAGCGTTTATCATCTATTCTTGCGCCACGTTCCGAAATTGTACTTTCTCTAATTTCTTGCACTACTGTAGAAATAGAAACCGCATCCGATAATACAGCTGCTGTACAACTCATATCGCCAACCGTTCTAAAACGTACCAGTTTTTCTGTCACTTCTTCATTTTCATCTCTATAAACAATACCATCTTCAGCAGACCAAATCATGCCATCTCTTAAAAACACTTTGCGTTTGTGTGCAAAATAAATTGAAGGTATTTCCATGTTTTCTCTTTCTATATAAGACCAAACATCTAATTCTGTCCAGTTTGAAATCGGGAACACACGTACATTTTGTCCTAAATCAATTTCACCATTTAGCATATCAAACAATTCTGGACGTTGATTTTTTTCGTCCCATTGTCCGAAATCATCACGTACCGAAAAAATACGTTCTTTTGCTCTTGCCTTTTCTTCATCGCGTCGCGCACCACCAATACAAGCATCAAATTTAAATTCTTCAATAGCGTCTAAAAGTGTAGTTGTTTGCAACATATTCCTACTTGCATACCGCCCAGATTCTTCTTTAACTTTTCCTTCATCAATAGAATCTTGTACATGACGTACAATTAATTCTAAACCTAATTCTTTCACCAAACGGTCTCTAAATTCAATCGTTTCAGGAAAATTATGCCCCGTATCAATATGCATTAAAGGAAACGGAATTTTAGAAGGATAAAATGCTTTTACCGCTAATCGCACCAAAGTGATGGAATCTTTTCCGCCAGAAAACAACAACACAGGTTTTTCAAATTGTGCTGCAACTTCTCGCATAATATATATAGCTTCGTTTTCAAGCGAATTTATCTGTGATGTATCTTTATTCATAGTCTTATTTTATTTCGCTTTCGCGGAAATATATTTTATAGTTTTTAAGCGTGTAAACCACACTCTCTGTTTTCTAATGCTTTTGTTGGGTCGAAATATTTAAACTCGTTTGGTAAGTTATTTTTCTCTAAATACGTATCTAATTTTTCATCAGACCAATAATAAAACGGACTCACTTTTAAAACACCCGCTTTACTTACGCTAAAAATTCCGATACTATTTCTAAATGCTGTTTGACCTTGACGCAGATTTGTAAACCACACTTTTGGTTTGTGCTCATCCATAGCACGTTTAAAAGGCTCTAACTTTACTTGCTCTGTAAACAGAGCGTGTTCTGGAGCATTTACACTAGGAATCCCCATAACAACATCTCTATGAGATGATGTTTGTTTTGGCACATATAAAAACACGTTTAAGCTTAAATCTTTAATAACTTGCTCTGCATGTTTGTAGGTTTGTGGCGTATTGTAACCTGTATCACACCAAACCACAGGAATATTATTTTCTACCAAATTAACAGCGTGTAAAATTGCCGCTTCGTATGGTCTAAAATTTGTAGTTACCACAGCTTCATTATTAAGTTCAAACGCTTTTTGAATAATTTCAGAAGGTGATGCTTCTTTATATTGCTTATTTAATGCGTCTATTGTATTCTGGTCTATCATTATTTTCCCCATTTTATATTGTTCCAAGCGCGCTCATGAAAAAAGTACAATACCATTTTGGTTACCAATTCTATTAATCCAATTGAAAATGCTAATGCCAATGTTCCGGTTATTAACCACGAAATTAAAACAGTATCTAAAGTTCCTATTATGCGCCAGCTTATGGTTTTTACTAGGCTACGCTTAACTTTTTCTTCTGAGTTTTTATCGCTATCAACTGCCTTTTCTTTCATTATATTTTTGTTTAAAACGCTATCAATAATCATTTTTATATTAATCCTATAGATTTACTAGGAAATGCAAATTTAGAACTTTTTTTAACCTAACAACACGTCTTAACTTTTTTTTAAACTAAAAGCTTCATTTTTAATATAAATGGTAAAAATTTTAAGATATTTTGAAGAATATCAATTATAAAGAAGAATATTATGAGATTTTTTTACCCGATAAATCTGCTAACGTATTATTTCTAAGTACTTTTAAAGCACTATCACGTACTTGAATCATAAGTTTATTTACGCTACACGCATTTTCATCAGGGCAATCATCACACTTTTCGTAAAAATTTAAACTTACACAAGGCACCATCGCAATTGGGCCTTCTAAAACACGTAACACATCCGTCATGAGTATTTCTGATGGTTCTTTTATTAAATAATAACCACCGTGCTTTCCTTTTTTTGAACCTAAAAATCCAGATTTTCTAAGTGTCAATAAAATGCTTTCTAAAAACTTTTGCGGTATGTTCTCGCTTTTAGCAATTTCGCCAACTTGAACTGGCAAATCACTTTCACTTCTCGCTATATAAGTGAGCGCTTTTAAACCGTATTTTGTTTTTTTAGATAGCATATTGCTAAGATAGGTATTTTAGGAAAAGTTACTAATATCTAGGAAAATTAAAGTTGAAACCATAAAAACTCAAGTAGAAACTAAGGAATATTCTAGCAAAAGTGAACTTGTAAACGACTTAATAAGACAAGCTCGAAAACAACAACGACAAATTGATTGATAAGTTCTAAAATTGAAATGGTTGAAAATAGTAGATTTACAAACGATAGTAAATCTCAAATTTTAAAAGAATCAAAGTCTTTACTTAATGGCTAAATACAAATTAAATAATGTTGCTAAAGCGTACTTAATAAGAATTCATTAATATGGTGTTAAGAAATTTGGAATAGCACAAGCTGACAAATATTTTGATATAATTTCTGAACATCCATTCTCATTTGAATCTGTTGATTTTATAAAAACAGGGTATAGACGTTGCGTTTGTGGTTCTGGTGCCATTTATTACAAAGTTAATAATAGCATTATAGAAAT
>CAZLXG010000030.1:0-26985 GCA_964563585.1 uncultured Flavobacteriaceae bacterium
GATGTGGTGGATAAAAAACAATGTGTGCCTTTTTCGGCACTCTTTGTTTTGTGCGGTTGGCTTTTTTTCGCTTGTAGGTAACTTACTGATAAAGTTATAGACGAAGCTTTTAAGGAATTCCCTAAGGAAGTTCAAGAATGAAACAACTAAAGAAATAAAAAGGGTATTAAAATCAAGATTGAAAAATCTATCAACAATAGCAAAAAGACTATTTTGAAATACTTAACAAATCTGCAATAATTTTTAAGTTTCCTGTGTCACAACCGAACATTAACAACACAATACTGAAAATAAATTTATTCATTCTGTAGTTTAAAACTCAAAAATAGAAAACGTATTGTAAATGATATTCTAATTTGTAGAGAAAATTATACTTTATAAAAGTAGTTTATTCTTAACTTTGGGTTTTTAAAAAGATATTTATAGAATCTTTAAGATGATTGATGAAAACATGAGTAATACAGTTGTAATTGTTATGGGCGTTAGCGGATGTGGTAAAACAACGATTGGAAATCAAAAAGAATTGATGTGTTTTCTAAAATGAAAGTCAAATTTCAGTTTCAGAATTAAAAAAAGCATATATGTTTGCTAAAATTGTAAATCATCAACAAGGTTTTGAAATAATAAAGCAAGCATCAAATACATACCAAAGAATAGACGCTTCTGAAGGTGAATTTTTTCATAAAAACTAGTATTAATGAATAAGAATTATTTAAAAATTGGTAACCGAGGAGCTAAAGGACATTTAGCCGAAAACACTTTAGAATCTATTAAAAAAGCTTTAGATTTAGGTGTTGATGGTATTAAAATCGATGTTCATCGATGTGCTTCAGGGCAGTTAGTTGTTTTTCATGATTTCACACTAGATAGAATGACAAATGGTAGTGGAGAGGTCTCAAAACACACACTTATCGAATTGAAACGAATTGACGTTAAAGGGCATCATAAAATACCAACGTTATCAGAGGTTTTAGCTTTTGTAAATAACAAGTGTTTGTTGAATATAGAGTTAAAAGGGCAAGATACAGCGAAAGAAGCTAGCAGGTTAATTGAGTTTTTTGTTGAAAAAAAGGGTTGGGACTATAACAATATTATAGTTTCTAGTTTTCAAAAAAATTTATTAGAAACTGTTTTTAAAACGAACAGTAAAATACCTCTAGGGGTTATTTTAGATACAAATTTAGATAATGCTGTTAATTTCGCTAAAACAATTCATGCAGTTTCTATACATCCTGATTTCACTATGTTAACCCAAGAGATTGTCGAGAGTTTAAAGGAAAATTATAAAGTATTTACATATACAGTAAACAACTTGAAACCTATAGAACGTATGAAAGATTATGGTGTTGATGGCATTATTTCAGATTTTCCTGATAGACTATGATTAAAAAAGATGTTATTGTAATTGGTGGTGGAGCAGCAGGATTTTTTGCTGCCATTAATATTGCAGAACTAAATCCAAATTTAAAAGTTGCCATTTTTGAACGTGGGAAAGAAGGACTTCAAAAAGTGAAGGTTTCTGGTGGTGGACGTTGTAATATCACACATGCTGAATTTATTCCTCAAGAGTTGGTTCGAAATTATCCTAGAGGTGAAAAAGAATTACTCGGTCCTTTTCATACATTTATGACAGGCGATACAATTGAATGGTTTGAAAAACGAGGTGTAGAATTGAAAATTGAAGAAGATGGCAGAATGTTTCCAACTTCAAATAAATCACAAACTATTATAGACTGTTTTTTAAGCGAAGCCCAAAAGCATAATGTTGAGATTTTGTATAATCATTCAGTAAAATCAATTCAAAACAATGAAAGCTATTGGAATATTAAAACATCTGAAGATAATTTTTCTGCTGAAAAAGTAGTAATAGCAACTGGGAGCAATACCAAAATTTGGAATCTTTTAGAAGATTTAGGATATTCGATTTCACAACCAGTTCCTTCATTATTTACCTTTAATATTAAAGATAAACGTATAAAAACAATCCCAGGAGTAGTAGCTCAAAATGTTGAAATTAAAGTTGTTGGTACTAATTTAGAATCTGAAGGACCTTTGCTTATCACACATGTTGGAATGAGTGCACCATCAATTTTGAAATTGTCTGCTTTTGGTGCAATTGAATTAGCAAACCGCGATTATAAATTTGACATAGAGGTTAATTTTATTAGAATGTCTTTTGAAGATTGTTTAGATGCTTTAAAAGATTTTAAAAAAGAGTTAACCAAGAAAACTATCTTTAAATTTTCTCATTTTGATTTACCAAAACGCTTATGGCATCAACTGGTTTTTGCGTCAAATATTACCGAAAGCACAACTTGGTCTGATGTAAATAAAAATCAGTTAGAAGCATTAGCGAATCAACTTACAAGAGCTGTTTTTAATGTAGATGGGAAAAGCACATTTAAAGAAGAATTCGTTACTGCTGGCGGAGTTAATTTAAAAGAAATCAATTTTAAAACTTTTGAAAGTAAATTGCATGAAAATCTTTATTTTGCAGGAGAAGTGCTTAATATTGATGCCATTACTGGAGGTTTTAATTTTCAAAATGCGTGGACAGGAGCTTATATTGTAGCACAAAATATTTCAAAATAATGAAACCATATATTGCATTACTTCGAGGTATAAATGTTGGCGGTCATAAAAAAGTACCAATGGCAGATTTACGTGAATTGCTCACAAAATCTGGATTAGAAAATGTAAAAACCTATATTCAAAGTGGTAATGTTGTGTTTCAATCTTTTGAAAAAAGTATTCAAAAGTTAGAACAAATAATTCATGAAGCAATTCAGTCAAAATTTGGATTCGATGTATTTATTTTAGTAAGAACTCGTGAAGATTTACAACGTATTTTTGATGATTCTCCATTTTCAGAAGAAAAAAAGAAAGCAAGTTATTTTACAATGTTGCATGATATACCAGAAGTGGAGTTGGTAAAAGAGGTTTCAGAAAAAATATATGAAGAAGAAGAATATGAAATTATTAACGATTGCATTTATTTTTACTCTGAAAAAGGTTATGGTCGTGCTAAGTTTAATATGAGTTTTTTTGAACGAAAACTTAAAACAAGTGCCACATCAAGAAATTATAATACAATGGTAAAGTTGTTATCTTTGTCAACAGATTTATAAATAAATGACAGAACAAGATTTTATTCCAAAGTCGTATTCAAAAACATTAGCAAATGGCAGTTTCACTTGGTCGTCGCCAAGTAACATCGCATTGGTTAAATATTGGGGAAAAAAGGAACATCAAATTCCAGAAAATCCTTCTATTAGTTTTACACTTGATGCTTGTAAAACTACAACTACACTAAGTTTTTCTAAAAAGAAATCTAATGTTGATTTCTCTTTTGAAGTGTTTTTAGATGGAAATAAACAAGATGACTTTAAATCAAAAATCGAAATATTTTTTAAACGCATTGAAATGTATTTGCCTTTTTTAAGAGATTATCATTTTAAAATTGAAACTTCAAATACATTTCCGCATAGTTCAGGAATTGCATCGTCTGCTTCAGGAATGAGTGTTTTAGCTTTGTGTTTAATGAGTATTGAAAAAGAACTTTCTGTTATTCAGAGCGATAGCGAAGAACCTCAAGACTACTTCAATCAAAAAGCATCATTTTTAGCACGATTAGGTTCTGGAAGTGCATGCAGAAGTATTGAAGGCAATTTAATGGTTTGGGGAAAACACAGCAATATTGAAAATAGTTCAGATTTATTTGGTGTAAAATATCTTTTTGAAGTTCATCAAAATTTTAAAAATTATCATGATACTATTTTGTTAGTTGATAAAGGTAAAAAGCAAGTAAGCAGTACGGTTGGACACAATTTAATGCACAATCATCCATTTGCACAAGAACGTTTTAAACAAGCACACAACAACCTTTCTAAGTTAATAAACGTATTTAAAGAAGGTGATATAAAATCATTTATTGAAATAGTTGAAAGTGAAGCCTTAACGCTTCATGCCATGATGATGACTAGTTTGCCATATTTCATTTTAATGAAACCAAATACGCTCGAAATAATTAATAAAATTTGGAGTTTTAGAAAGAAAACTAATTTGAATATCTGTTTTACGCTTGATGCAGGAGCAAATGTACATATATTATATCCTGAAAATGAAGTTGAACCGATTTTTGAGTTCATTCATAATGAGTTAGTTGTATATTGTCAAAATGGGCATTATATTTGCGACAGAATTGGTTTTGGAGCGAAACAATTGTAACTTTATAATTACCAATCAAAAAACAAAAATGAAGGGTCCACTTTTTTACTCAAAAATATTACTCTTTGGAGAGTATGGAATCATAAAAGATTCTAAAGGACTTTCTATTCCTTATAATTTTTATAATGGAGCTTTAAAGATGGATGAAAATCCATCAGAAGAAGCTATAAAATCTAATGAGAGCTTAAAACGTTTTGTTACTTATCTTCAAGATATAGATAATGATTTGGTTGTTTTTGATATAGAAAACCTTCAGAACGATGTAAATACAGGAATGTATTTCGATTCGTCAATACCTCAAGGTTATGGTGTTGGTAGCAGCGGTGCTTTAGTTGCTGCGATTTACGATAAATATGCACAAAATAAAATTACGGTTCTTGAAAATTTAACACGAGAAAAATTATTAAAATTGAAATCTGTTTTTTCTGAAATGGAATCTTTTTTCCACGGAAAATCTTCAGGTTTAGATCCTTTAAATAGTTATTTAAGTCTTCCAATTCTTATTAATTCAAAAGATAATATTGAAGCTACAGGAATTCCAGCTCAACAGAGTTCTGGTAAAGGCGCTGTCTTTTTATTAGATTCTGGTATTACAGGCAAAACTGCTCCGATGGTTCATATTTTCATGGAAAACATGAAGCAGGAAGGGTTTAGAAGTATGCTGAAAAATCAGTTTATAAAACATACAGATGCTTGTGTCGATGATTTTTTAAAAGGAGATATAAAATCATTATTCAGTAATACAAAACAATTGTCTAAAGTGGTGTTAAACCATTTTAAACCAATGATACCACAACAGTTTCATGAACTCTGGAAGAAAGGAATTGAAACTAATGAATATTATTTAAAGCTTTGTGGTTCAGGTGGCGGCGGTTATATTTTAGGGTTTACTGAAGATATTGATATTGCACAAAAATCACTTTCAGATTATAAATTAGAAGTCGTTTATAACTTCTAAAACTCACATCATGCTTTCTAGAAAACAAAAACATGTATTGCTAAAATTCTTTAGCTTGTTTTCTGTTGTTCGAGGTTATAATATTCTCATTATTATTATTGCGCAATACCTAACTTCCATATATATCTTAGCGCATAACAAACCTTTAAAACAAGTTGTTTTTGATGTGAATTTGTTAATGTTAGTTTTAGCTTCTGCTGCTACCATTGCAGGAGGTTATATCATTAATAATTTTTACGATTCTGAAAAAGACTTAATCAACAGACCGCAAAAATCTAAATTGGATAGATTAGTGAGTCAAAATACGAAGTTGTTATTTTACTTTGTATTAAATTTTATTGCAGTTATTATGGCAAGTTATGTGTCATTTAAAACCGTAATTTTCTTTTCACTTTATATTTTTGGTATTTGGTTTTATTCACATAAGCTAAAAAAAATACCAATTATTGGTAATGTAACATCAGCAATATTAACCATTACTCCGTTTTTTGCAGTATTTATTTATTATAAAAATTTCGAAACTGTCATTTTTGCACACGCCATGTTTTTGTTTTTAATTATTGCAATGCGAGAATTAACTAAAGATTTGGAAAATATAAAGGGCGATTTAACTCATAATTACAGAACAATTCCTATTGTTTATGGAGAAAAAGCATCAAAAACCATGTTAACCATATTTGGTGTGTTAGCTTTAATTCCAACGTATTTTTTGTTATACCATTTTCATATAGGATATATGTATATGTTTTTTTATGTATCCACTTTACTACTAGCTATTTTTCTGTTAATACTTTGGAAATCGAAAACTAAAACACATTATTTAGTACTTCATAATATTTTAAAATTCATTATTCTTGCAGGTGTTTTTAGTATTTTATTAATTGATGTTGATTTGTTTTTAAACCATTTATAGATTACAAGTTAAAAATCTAAATTCTTAAAACGTCAATCGTAATTTTAAGTATATCTTTGCAAAAAATAAGTAATGAGTAAACAACGGGAAAGTAAAAGTAGAGGGAAAGCTTTTAATCGTGATAATAAAAGTAATCACAAAAAAAGTTTTGTAAAAGGAAATACACCTGTAAAGAAAACTAATACAGTTAAAAAATCGAATCCAGACGAGATTCGTTTAAATAAATATATAGCAAATTCTGGAATGTGTTCGCGTCGTGAAGCCGATGCACATATAGCTATTGGTTTGGTAACTGTTAACGGTAAAGTAATTACCGAAATGGGTTATAAAGTGAAAATTTCGGACGAAGTTAGGTATGATGGAGCACGTATAAACCCAGAGAAAAAAGCTTACGTTTTGCTTAATAAACCGAAAGGATTTGCAACAACTACAAGTGAAGGTAAGGGTAGAACTGTTATGGATTTGGTTGCAAATGCTACATCTTCTAGAATAAAACCAATAGGTCGTTTAGGGAGAAACTCTAAAGGATTGTTGTTGTTTACAAATGATGACGTAATTGCAAGTAAATTTACAAACTCTAAAAATGGTGTGCCGCGTTTATTTCATATTGAATTAGATAAAAACATAAAACTTGAAGATTTAAAAAAAATTCAAGAAGGTTTTAAAGTTGATGGAAGACTAATTGTTGTTGAAGAGATTAGTTATATTGATGGTGCTTCAAAAAAAGAAATTGGACTAAAAATTAAAAATACTGGTAACACTATAATTCGTACTATTTTCAGTTATTTAAAATATGAGATTGTTAATTTAGATTGTGTTGCTATTGGTCATCTTACAAAAAAAGATATTCCTCGTGGTAGTTGGAAACATTTAACAGAACTAGAGCTTAATACACTAAAGATGCTTTAAGTTTGTGTCCTTTTTTAAAAACACTTCCCAAATAAATACACTGTAAACAATAATATATTCTAAACCAATTATCCAAAGGTTTTCAGATTTTTCGGACGAACCAATATTTATATACGCTAAGTAGCTTAATATAATAACGAAACTCCATACTAACGGGAATTTGTACTTAGTGAAAATCGACAATATTAAAAGCGTTGCTACATACCAAGGATGCACTGTTGTTGCTGTAAAATAGTAAAAGGATAAGGCTAATAACATAGCAGTAATAAGTTGTATTGTGGTTTTATTTTTTCTGAAAAAACTTATGATTAAAATAAATACAAACACAATATATGGTATTGTTTTTCCAATCTTAACAACATCGTGGTAACCTCCATAAGAATATCCAATGGCTTTGGCTATGTAATATAAACTTGCATTAAACTGGAAATTGTTAAACCATAAAGCTACAGTGTTGGTGTAATTTTGAATGAATTCTGACGAGTAAAAAGGAGCAAAAAGCAAGAATGTTGTAAGTCCAGTAATTAGATAAAAACCTATGCTTTTTTTCCAACCTAATTTTTGAAATAGAAGCGGTAAAAACAGTAAAGGAATTAATTTTACTGAAACCGATAAGGCTAAAATAATAGCACCAAATTTCCATTTTCCAGAATGCAGTAAATACAAACTCCAAACTAAAAAGAAAATCATTACGCCTTCGAAATGAAGATTTCCAGTTAGCTCAATAATTATAAACGGATTTAGTATATACCAAAATATATTATAAACGGGAATATTTAGTTTTTCTAATAACTTCTTTCCATAGAATAGTGTTCCAAAATCAGCAGCAATAATTAATATTCGCATCACAATTACAGAGCCTAAAATAGAACTACCAGAAAATAAATTTGCAATCACAAAGCAAAGCTGATTTATTGGTGGATAATTAGTAAAATGACTTGCATTTAATTTACCCATGCCATTATATAATTCTTGCATTTGCTCACTAGGAAACTCACTAGCAGAAATGTATTGTTCAGGCGTAAATAAATATGGGTTTAAGCCATAAAGTAGTACTTTTCCATCCCAAATAAAACGATAAAAATCTTGTGATAAATTTGGAATAGCAAGTATGAAAATAGTTCTAAAACCAAAAGCTAACCAGGTTAAAAATGAAATATTGTTTTTGCAAATTTGCACTAATTTATAAAACAAAAAAAACAGTGCTACATATAGCATAACAAGCTTTATGTAATCTGTACGAACTAAACTATAAGCAAATGAAAAGTAGAATAGAACACAAGATATTGTTAGTGAAAAGAGTATTTTATTAAGTTTTAAAAAGACTGAGTTTAAAAGCATATATCAAATATAATATTATTTGTTGGTCGGTTTAAGGTGAAGTTTGCTTACTTAATATAAAAAACAAAAGACAATTCAATATCATGAAGTTAAAAATATAAATTAACGCTTAGTAGAATTATAGTATTAACCTGTAACGTATATGCGCAAAAAGAGTCACTTAAAATTGGGGTTGTAGGTTTAACTCATACGCATGTGCATTGGATTCTTGGGCGAGGAGATATTGAAATAGTTGGATAGTTGAGCCCAATAAAGATTTAGCAGAAAGCGGCAATCCAAAGGGAAACGCCCAAATAAATAATTAAATTTTTGAGGTTAAAGATTTGAAAAACACATAGCCAAAACCTAAAAATAGCATAAGGTGAAAGGGGAATAATCCGAAATCGCCACCTTGGTCGCCAACTATAAATGCGCTATACATACCGAAGGCGAAATAGAGCATGAGTAGCCCTTCGAAAATGACGTATACAGATACTGTTTTTTTTATGTATTTGTTGGTTTTCCAATTGCCTTTTATGGCACTGATATTAAATTTTGGTGTGCGTACAAAGTCGCTTTTTTTACCTAAATGACCTTCTAAAACGGCTACAGAATTGTGTAGCGAAAAACCCATGGCTATTGAGAAAAACACAAAAAACATACCGATATAACTTATGAACTTTTTTATGCCGCCACCATATATGCTTTTGTACATAAACCAATAGCATATAAAAAATATAATGGTGCTTATTATAAAGAAACTCATGACATAAAAATAGGGTTTTAAATGTGCGTATTCGTTTTTTATGTACAGCATAGGGATACTTAAAATGGCTACGATTAAAACGTTTAAAAACATGGTGCTATTTAATAAATGTAGTAACCCATGTGCTTTTGTTTTGGCTGTAATGTTTTTATTTTTTAATATGCGCCACATCATTTTTTTAAAATTTTCTGCGCCTCCTTTGTTCCATCTGAATTGCTGTGAGCGTGCTGCACTTATTACGATTGGTAATTCGGCAGGTGTTTCTACATCTTCCAGATATTTGAATTTCCAGTTTTTTAATTGGGCGCGGTAGCTTAAATCTAAATCTTCGGTTAGTGTGTCGCCTTCCCAATTTCCCGCATCTATAATGCAGGTTTTTCGCCATAATCCAGCGGTTCCATTAAAGTTTATAAAGTGTCCTTTACTGTTTCTGCCTACCTGTTCTAGTGTGAAATGTGCATCGAGGGCAAAGGCTTGTATTTTGGTTAGTAAGGAATAGTTTCGGTTTATATGCCCCCAACGGGTTTGTACTACGCCAATAGCTTCATCTTTAAAATACGGAACGGTGCGTTTTAACCAGTCTGTTTTTGGAAGAAAATCGGAATCGAAAATGGCTATAAATTCGCCTTTAGCAATTTCTAGACCTTCTTTTAATGCGCCTGCTTTAAAACCAGCGCGATTGGTTCTAGTTATATGTTGAATATCTAAACCTTTGGCTTGAAGTGCAGCAATGTGAATGCGTGTTGTTTCTACCGTTTCGTCTGTGGAATCGTCTAAAACTTGTATTTCTAGTTTGTTTTTTGGGTAATCTATTTTGGCAATGTTATCTAACAAACGTTCCATAACATACATTTCGTTATAAACGGGAAGTTGTATGGTTACAAATGGAATTTCTTCTGGATTTGAAAAGTTGAATGTTTCGCAGTTGTTTTTCTTTTTTTTTGATGATAAATAATTAAATAGCAAGTTAAGTTGCGCTATGGCATACAAGAAAATTAGCAATAGTGCAATGGTATAAACTACAATAGTTATAGTTTCTAAAATCATTTTTTAAAACTGTATTTAAAAATCCAACTTAATATTTTAAAACCCGCAAATATAGCACCTTTTAACGTGCCAGACACTTTTGAAATACCAATTCTGTTTCTATAATTAACAGGTATTTCTGTGTATACTAGTTTTTGTTTTAATGCTTTTAATTGCATCTCTACCGTCCAACCATAGGTTTTGTCTTCCATTTTTAAAGCTATAAGCTTGTCATATTTTATAGCTCGAAAAGGTCCTAAATCGGTGAATTTTGCTCTAAAAAATAAAGTCATTAAAGTTGTTGCAAACCAATTACCAAAAATTTGTGGAACTGTCATAGAACCTTGTTCTCGTAGTCGTTTTACACGCGCTCCAATTACAAAATCGATATTGTCTTTAATAATTGGTGCTATGATTTTGGTTAATTCCTCTGGATAATCACTATAATCGCCATCTAAAAACACGACGATATTTGTTTTTGTTTTTTGTTTTTCAATATGTTGCATGCCTTTTAAACAGGCATATCCATAACCTTTTTGTGTTTCGGTTAAAACTGTTGCACCAGCATTTTTAGCATTTATAGCCGTATTATCTGATGAATTATTATTTACTACTATAATTTCATCAACAATTTTTGGAATGTCTGCAATAACCTTAATAATAGATTCTTCTTCGTTAAAAGCAGGAATAATAACTTTTATATTAGGCATTAAATATTAGCTTTGAAAGTGCAAAAATACGATTGTTTGTTAGATTATTTCTGATTTACTAAATCCATTAAATCAACATCATTTCCTAATAAAATTTCGGTTGGATTGATACGTCCGTTTTCTGGTCCGTTTTCTAATTTTAAAACGCCTCTTGGGCAAACGGCACTACAAATACCGCAACCTACACAACTTGCTCTTACTATGTTTTCTCCTTTTTGTGCATAGGCGCGAACATCAATACCTTGTTCGCAATAGGTGGAACAGTTCCCGCAGGAAATGCACTGTCCGCCATTAGTAGTAATTCTAAATCTGGATTTATAACGTTGCACGATTCCTAAATAGGCTGCTAATGGGCAACCGAAACGACACCAAACTCTATTGCCAAAAATAGGGTAGAATCCTGTGCCAATGACACCTGCAAAAATAGAGCCGATTAAAAACCCGTAAATATCTTGAATGGTACTTGTTTTTAGGCCTAGAACAGCTTTAGCTCCAGAAAAATAGGAGTACAATGTAAAGCCAGTCATAATCAAAGCAAATATTAAAACACTATGTACTAACCAACGTTCTAATTTCCATGATTTTAAAGATTTATTTGATAAATGTCTGTATGGGTCGCCTAAAGTTTCGGCTAAACCACCGCAACCGCAAACCCAAGAACAATACCAACGTTTTCCGAAGAAATAGACCATTACAGGAACAATAACTAAGGTTAATACAATGCCCCAGATTAGAATGAATAATCCAAATCCGCCACTTTCAATAAGTTGTTTTAAATTCCAACTATAAAAGAAATCGTAATCTAACGGGAATGCATTTTTAAAATCGTACCAAGGTTTTTCAAAACGGACTAATATTTCTGGTATTAGAAAAGCGAATACTATTTGAAAGAATAAAACCGATGTGGTTCGTAATATTTGATATTTATTATGGCGGTATTTAATATACATTCTTACTGCCATTACAACCATTACCGTACAATATAGAAAGCCGTATACAAACCATTGACTTGCTGAGTTTCCGCTTAAATTTTCACTAATTGGGTCGACTATATAAGTCCAGTTTACAATAAAATCTGGTCTGAAATATAATAGTAAATAAAAGCCTATTAAAAAGATAAAAACTGACCAACCTATCCAACCTCTGTTGGTTGCAGGTTTAAGCCAAATGCCATTGTTTTTTATTCCTGGCGCACCCAAAGTAACCACGTTTGGGATTATAAATAGTAATGCGCCAATAATACCTAAACCAAAAGTTAGCCACCAGAATAGCCACTTGTTTTCTTTTACAAGGCTTGTACTTACACTTTTAGCAATGTCGTATGCAAAACTGTGTGGTTTACTGTAAATAACTTTGCTCCATTCCCTGTTTTTTCTATGAGTTGCATTTGCGGTTTCTAATGCTGATGTGATTTTTGATGAAAAAGAAAACGGATTTGTAAATTCTTTTCCAACGACATTCTTTTTTAAATCGTTTATAAACAATTCACTTTTAATACCTTTTGAAGTGATGATTTCTTCAAATGATTCTGGCGTAATTTCATATCTACCTAAAAAGATGAGAGAAATGAATATGGCAAGCCCAACTAGAAAGATGCTTAAACCAATGTTTTGTATTACTTTCATATTGTTAAGCACTGAAAATACGTTTCCAGCTTTTCTTTTTTAGTTGAATATTGGTGTTGTTTTCTGTATTGAATTTTGAAACTATTTTTTTTTCATGAAGCTTGTAAAACTCGGGGTCGAAATTAGCATCTGCAAAATGTTCTAAAACATAAGAAACGGAGCGTTTTTTATTTAAAATTTTATCAAAAAACTCGTGACGCATTCTAATTCCAAATGTATTGATACCTAAAAACTCCTGTGTATTTTTATTGTAATTTATATGAATACATTTTTTACCCTTTTCGTGTTCCCAATAAAAACGAGCTTCGTTATCTTTAGGTTGCGCCCAAACCCAACCATAGGTTTGATATTCTATATCGAAAAACTTAGCAGAGTTAAACCAATGTCCTGGCTTGTATTCAATTCGGTTGTCACAAATGGTTTGTGCTACAGTTTCCCCCATCATTCTGCCTGTGTACCAAACGGCTTCAATTGGTCGGCGTTGATTTATGCTTTCATGTTGTTCGGCACAATCGCCAATTGCATAAATATCTGGAATATTAGTTTCTAAAAAACGATTCACTTTTACGCCTCTTCCTGTTTCAATATTTGAATTTTTAATAAAGTCGATATTTGGAGAAACGCCAGCTGTTAAACCAACCACATTACATTCAATTTCTTCATCGGTTTCGGCTATAATAATCGATTTTACATTGCCGTTTTTATCTGCTTTAATTTTTTTTAAATTACTACCTAAACGTAAATCGATACCATTGCTAATAATTTCTTTGTTAATCATAGTGGATTCTTCACTGGGTAAAACACCATTCCAAAAACTGCTTTCTCTAACTAAAAACGTAACAGGAATATGGCGAGAATGTAGCATTTCGGCAAGTTCGATACCAATTAATCCGCCACCAACAATTACAGCACGTTTACAAACTTTATTGTTTGGGGCAAACTTTTCAAGATTATCTAAATCTTGTTTGTGATACATACCCATAACGCCATTTAAATCTTGTCCTGGCCAACCAAATTTGTTGGGTTTGCTGCCTGTAGCAATTATAAGTTTATCAAATTGTAGTGTATCACCATTAGCAAAATGCAACGTTTTACTTTTAGTTTCAATGGTTTTTACATAGCCTTTTTTAAGATTGATGTTGTTCTTTTTCCAAAACCAATTCTCGTAAGGTTGTGTGTGCTGAAATTTTAAGTGACCCATATACACATACATAAGTGCAGTGCGAGAAAAGAAATAATCTGTTTCGGCGGAAACAATAGTGATTTTTTTATCGGAAAGTTTTCTAATGTGCCTCGCAGCGGTAACACCCGAAATACCATTTCCAATAATAACAATGTGCTCCATAGGTTGTTTTAGTTATTCTCTTTTGTCGAAGGTTATGATAAAACCTTAAATTACAGCTTCAATTTAACTAAATTTAAACATTAAATTTTTGGTATGAGAATATTTTTGGGATTGTGCTTAATTTTTTTATTGAATTCCTGTGCAAGGACATCTATTAAATTAGATAAAATTAATGGTGTTAGTTATGTGGCTTCGCGAGATTCTATAAATAGTATACATATAAAACCTGTTGCTAATATTAACGCTAATTATGTTGCCATTATGCCTTTTGGGTTTATTAAAAATTTACAGCATCCAGAGGTTGCTTTTGATACGGGTAGACAATGGTTTGGCGAAACCAAAGTGGGTGCAAAGCAATATGCAGATAAGTTTAAAAAAGAACAGATTAAAATTATGTTAAAGCCTCAAATTTGGGTTTGGCGTGGCGAATTTACAGGTAATATAGAAATGGATACTGAAGAAAATTGGAAAATTTTAGAAGATTCATACGCTAAATTTATTTTGTTTTATGCCGATTTAGCACAGGAAATACATGCTGATATTTTTTGTATTGGGACTGAACTTGAAAAATTCATTGAAAATAGACCTAATTTTTGGTTTGATTTAATTGATAAAATAAAGACCACCTACAAAGGAAAACTAACTTATGCTGCCAATTGGAATGAGTTTGAAAAAACACCTTTTTGGAATGAATTAAATTACATAGGAATTGATGCATATTTTCCTGTAAGCGCAAGTAAAACACCAACAGTTACGGAATGTTTAGAAGGTTGGAAAAGGCATAAAAAAAGTATTGAATCTTACTCAAAAAAATATAATAAACCTGTTTTGTTTACAGAATTTGGGTATAGAAGTGTTGATTATTCAGGGAAAGCACCTTGGGAAAGTGACAGAGATATGAATCAAGTAAATCTAGAAGCACAAACAAATACAACTAAAGCGTTATTTGAAACTTTTTGGAATGAAGATTGGTTTGTTGGAGGATTTGTTTGGAAATGGTTTCATAAACATAATGAGGTAGGAGGAATAGAAAATGCACAATTTACACCACAAAACAAGCCCGTTGAAGCTGTTATAAAAGCATACTATTCAAAAAAATAAAACTGGTTTTACTCAATACTTTTAAAGTTTTTAATAGCTTGGTTGGGTTCAATAACATTATAACCTTTCCAAAACTCTGGGTCGTATTTTGGCAAATATGTAGCTTCAACATCTGCTTTTTCTTTAAAAGCATTATAGGTTTCTTCTAAAATACTTTCGTTTTCAAAAACCACCAATTCCTTTTTTGTAGTATTAGATATTATAAAATGGATTTTAGTAGATAACTCATTTTGTTTTCTTCTGCCTTTTACGTGTTTGTTTTTCTCAATAATTTTTAAAGGTCTTTTTACTCCAAACTTGCTTCCTTGTTCAATGTCTGCATATTTAAGGGCATATTTATTGGATGTGTTTTTAGAGTAAATTAGTGTGCCTTTTTGAAGATGGTGTGTAAACGAAAGCCCAAAAAGGTTAAACTTTTTTAAAGCTTTTACATTATGGTAATCTAATCTTACTATGGCAAAATCGTCTGTATTTATATAAATAATACCTTTAAAATCGGCACTTCTTTTTGGCGTGAACTTTACTTTATATACAAACTCATCGTTTAAAAATATATAGTCTAATAGCTCGAAATTGTATTTGTTGTGTTTTTCTAAAAAGTTTAGTTTGGTATCTTCAAAAATAAAACTGTGATTTTCAAGACCTGCAATGGTGTGTTTTCTAAATTTTAAAAAGTTTTGCTTTTTTTCTAATTCTTTTTTCTTTTCCTGCTCTAATAATGCTTCGGTTTGTTTAGCTTTAGGATTATCAAAAAATGACGAGTCTATGTCTTCTTTTGTTCCAAAAATTCCCGATTTAATTTTAAAATAAGAATCTCTTTTTACGTACTTTTTTAGGATGGTATTAAACTTTTCTTCAAAGCCTTCAAATGTAATTTCTTTACTTTTATCGTATAAGTGAGATGCTTTTATAATATCAAGTTTTTGCAATTCGTCATCACCAGTTTTTCCGTATAAGTTCCCTAGAATTTCGGTGTAATCGTCGGTGTTTTTTGGCATTAAAAACAGAATGCTATCAATAAATTTTTGATTGAATTCTGGTATGCTCGATTTTATAACTTTAACATCGTTTTTAAGAATGTTTGTAAAATAAGATTCTCTGTAAAATAGTTTGCTTTTTGTGAATTCGAAATCGTAATTGGTAGCTATGTTTTCTATTACTTTTTCTATAATTTCTTCAATAGTATAGTTTTTATTAGAAACCATAACTTCTTTTAATTCAATAGATTTTGGACTTAAAATAATAATGCTGTCTGTAAATTTCTGTGCTGCAATGCGTTTAGTTTCGAAACCTAAGCATCTTATAAATAGTGAATCTTTTGAAGTGATTGACTTATTTATATAAATTTGAAATTTACCATGCTCGTTACTTATTACTCCAGATTTTTCGTTAAATTCAATTGTAGCGTAAGGAATTGGTGTTTGCGAAATGGAGTCGATTAACTTTGCACTTATAGACTGTTGCGCCTGTATTGTAAATACACTAAAAATTAAAAAAATAAAAAGAAAGAAATTCTGCTTCATAAAATCGTTTTATACAAAAGTAGGACGATTATGTGAGCGATATGTAACATTTAAAGTTTCGTTAAGTAAGATTTATCATTTTTTAACATTTACGTATTTTAAATAGTATTGATTTAATTCATTTGGTGATGCGCCAAACCATTTTTTTAAATGGATTGTCCAAAAATGAAATTGAAGTTTCCAAATGCCATTTATTTACGGCATAATAGTGTATCCTAACCCTACAAGTGCAGATTTTAATGTTTTTCCACTTGTGTTTTTTGCTATCACGTTGAATTGCGCCAATAACAGGAGTTTTAGTCTTGTTGCTTCGCCCTTGATTATTAGGTGTTTTCTTATTGTTGTGCTTGTTTTTCTCTTTACCACCAATAAAAGTTTCGTCGACTTCGATTATACCTTCAAGTAAATTGCTATTTTCTACCATCGCTTTGCGAATTTGCATTTGCATACGCCAAGCTGTATTAGGTCGTGTGTCTAAATCTCTAGCAAGTTGACGAGAAGAAATACCTTTTTTAGCATTGAGTATTAAAGTAGTTGCTAAAAACCATTTTTGTAAATCTAATTTAGTGTCATGGAATATTGTTCCAACAGTAACTGAATAAGAAGTATTGCAGTTATTACAATGGTATCGTTGTTGTTTTTCTCTTAAAGGAGTTTGTTTTTTAGATTTGCAGTAAGGACAAGTAGGTTTGTCACTCCATCTTACCTTTTCTAAATGATTAACACAGCCTTCATGTGTCGGAAATTCTTTGTTAATTTGTATTAAGTTCATAACTTTGTATATTAATTGTAATGTTAAGCTATTACAATATATATGAGGTTATTTTTTAATATTCTAATAATTTAACTATCAATAAGCGATACATTGCCTAATTAAATTTCTAATATGGAAAAAAACATAAAAATTACGATAATTTTTATCATTATTAACTTAATTGGGTATTCGCAAGAAACAAAAAAGGTATTATTTTTAGGAAATAGTTATACTTATGTAAATGACTTGCCAACAATGTTACAGTCTATAGCCACATCTTTTAATGATGTTGTAATAAAAGATCAAAACACACCCGGAGGTTATTATCTTCAGCAACATGCAACTAATGCTACAACTTTAGCTAAAATAGCAAGTAACAATTGGGATTTTGTTGTGCTTCAACAACAAAGCTTAGCCTTTACGGGACCTCTTACAAATGGTTCTATTGATGCAGTAACTACTCTTTGCGATTCTATTAGATCTGTAAATACATGTGCAGAACCTTTGTTTTATGTGACTTGGGGACGTGAATACATTAATAGTTTTAATAATTATGAAATCGATCAAGAAGTCATAATATATAATTATCTTCAGTTAGCAGATGATTTCTTAGCAAGTGCTTCGCCTGTAGGTGATGCTTGGAGTAAAATCAGGCATGATTACCCTTCAATAGATTTGTATGCATCAGATGGGAGTCATCCTAGTAAGTATGGAACATATTTGGCAGCATGTGTTTTTTATGCATCTATATTTCAAAAATCTCCTATAGGAACTACCTTTATACCAGGAGGTATTAATGTTACTAAAGCAACAATAATACAAAATATTGCATCACAAACAGTTCTGGATGATTTATCTGCATGGAGAATAAAACCATTTCCAGTAGCCAATTTTACAGCAGAAACAGAAAATAATAGAATTATTTTTACTAGTAATTCTGATAACGAAATTAATTATATGTGGGATTTTGGAGATGGAAATACAAGTGCCCTAGAAAACCCAACTCATACATATTCTACAACCAATAATTATACAGTACGATTAACGGTTTATTCTAATAATAATTGTTATTCTGATACGTTTACTCAAACACTAAATGATGCATTGATGATTACTGAAAATAGTTTTAGTTTAGATGTAAATGTGTATCCTAACCCTTCAAATACAGATTTTAATATTAAGTTTAATAAAGAGATTGCTAAAACAATAATAGTTAATGATGTTTTAGGAAGAGAAGTGTATCATAAAAAAAATACAAATAAAAATCTTAGAATTAATGTTTCAAATTGGAGTTCAGGAATGTATGTAATTAGGTTTCTTGGAGATTCATATAGTGAATCTAAAAGGATTTTAGTTAAATAAATTTCGTGTTAAGCTAAGTTTAAAACCTAATACTTGTTAAGTAATCTTCTTTTTATAATAAGCATAAAGCTCTTCAGGAGCAGCACCAAACCATTTTTTTATATAAATTGCCCAAAAGTGGTATTGCAATTTCCAAATACCAACACGTTTGTATAATCTGGCAGAAGTTGTTATTTTTTTGTTGATGACGACAAATTCATCTTTCGCATAGAGTTTGTTTATGAGGTCATTATCTTCATAAATAATAAAGGTTTCGTCAAAACCACCAAGCTCGTCAAACAATAGTTTGGTAATAAACTGACTTTGGTCGCCTCCACGACACGCTCTCCAATGAAACTGTGTGAGCCAACTTGCTAAACGTAACCACCAATGGTTATGGTCGAATTTCATCCTGAAACAACCAGCAAGATTGTTTTTAGACACTTCATTGATTATGTGTTGATCAAAATTTTTTGGAGGAAAAGAGTCTGCATGTAAAAAATAGAGAATGTTTCCTGTAGCTTGTTTTGAACCAATATTCATTTGTTTGGCTCTTCCTTTTTTTGAATTTATTAGTAAAATGTTTGTTCGAGTGGAATTCTCGATAGAGAATTTTGTGTCGAGAACCTTTTTATTGGCTTCTCGACATAAATCAGATTTGATTTCGATTGGACTTCGACTGCGCTCAGTCTGACATTTTTGACTTGACAATAAAGTAGAAACTATTTCCTGTGTTCCATCAGCACTTCCTCCATCAATCACAATAATTTCTGCAATGTTTTCTTCTGAAGAGTTTGCTGTTAAATGCCGAAGCAGATGACTAATGTTATCTGCTTCGTTTAGTGTAGGGATTATTATGGAAATTTTATGCTTCATTGACTTAGTCATTCCCTCGAAGGAGGAAATTTTTTGATATTTCCGTTTTGATAATTAGATACTGAATATTCCTGAAATTTCGGGACAGCATAACACAGGTTTTACTCATTCAAACCCCAATTATAATCTTTAAATGTTTTTTTAGCTTTCGCTGAAATTTTGATGTCTGAATATTGATTTAAGAAATCGATTAAACTTCCATTTCTCTTAAAATCTTTTGAAAACCATTGAAATATTTTAGAGAGCTTTATATTGTTTTCAGAGATGTTATTTTTTGAAGTATCTGCTAGAAATTCTTTAGTTGCATTTGTAAGTTGCTCGTCTAAATTTGAGGCTGTAAATACTTCGTTTTGTAATTTCGGACAGGAAACTGATGCGCAAACTATTGCGAAATGAATTCTTGGTTCATTCATTTTACGTAAAATTTCATGCTCAATTTCATTTAAATTATACCATTTGTCACCTAATTTCCAATAGCGTTTATCCCAAGGGTTGTTGATGTCTTTAATGCTTTTTAATGGGTAATGGCGAAGAATAAAATCAATGGTCATTGCATTGTAAGCGTTTATCCAATAGGCTAGTTTGTCTTCTTTAGACCAATCGTTTTTAGCTGTGTTTTCACTTAAAGATTGAATATAATTACTTAATAATATTCTGTCATTTTTAAACCCTTTATAATTTACGTTGCCGTTTTTAGAAACGTATTTTTTTAATAAAGCATTAAATTTATCGTGATTAAAAGTTTTAAGTGGTGTGTCATGCTTAATAATTGGCTCTATAACTTCAATAGTGCTTTCGTTAAGAATTGTTTTTTCAGAAAGGTTTTTTTCTTTTGTTTCAGAATTTTCTTGTTGTTCACTAGGTTTCGGAATTTCAGTAGCAATTATTACTTTTTCTTCTGTATTTTCTATACTGGTTTTTGCTCCGCAACAAGACGAGAAAACAACATAAAAGATAATTAGAGTGAAATATTTCATAATAAATTTGATTTAGATTTTTTGAAATTTAGCAACAACCGCCACCGTCATAATGAAACGTAGATTCTGAAAAATAAATGTCGTCTCTATTTAAAGCTTGTAATGCTGCTGTGGTTTTATCGCAAATTGCTAATGGTTGATTTTTTAATAAAATATGCCCCAATTTATCATCAAAATAATCTTCTTCACCATAGTAAATAGCTGCTCTTCCTGTGAAAATGCATGGCCCATCTGCTGGCATAGGGTCTTTTATGGCTGCAACTTCAATAGATTCTATATATATTAATTCGTTAGTTGGATAGTTTTTTGGGTCTAGAATTCTGTATGGTTTACGTGCACGAATTTCTATGGTTCCGAAACCTGCATCTGTTAGCATTTTTACGTATTCTTTAATTGGTAAACTACCGCTTAAACATAAGGCGCGTAACCTGTCGTCGTTTCGTAATTTATCATTCATGGGTTGTTCGCATGTTGGGTCGCTCATTACTAAACGTCCATGGGGTTTTAATACGCGATACATTTCGGCAATAGCTTGTTTTAAATCGTCGGCTTTAAAAATATTGAATAAACAGTTTTGAGCAGCAACATCGATACTGCTATCTTCTACAGGAAGATTCATCGCATCTCCTTTTTTAAGGTCTACATATTCGCTTTTAAACCAATCGTTTTGTGCTTCGGCGATTTTAAAATTTTTGCGTGATGCTTCTAACATTTCGTCTACTACATCTACGCCTATTACGCCACTTTTTTGGCGATTAAAATATGAGAATTGTAATAATTCCATGCCACCACCAACGCCTACATATAGCATTTTTGGATTGTTTGTTAAATCTCGTGCATGTACGGTTGATCCACAGCCATAATTCATTTCTTGCATGATACTCGGAATTTTTAATCCGGGTAATTCCCAAATGGGATTTGTGGTGCAACATAAACCTACGTCTGGTGTTAATGCTGCTTCTTTATATACGTTGTGTGTGGTTTCTAAATAGTTGCTCATTTGCGGTACTGTTGTTTTGCGTTAAGGATTGAGGCATTTGTTGAAGCTCATTTTTGTTTTTTTACAAAAATAGCGACTGCCGAAAGCCTGACCCTTTTTGGGAACGCCCAAATTTATAATGTTTTTATTAGTTCTTTAAATAGTACAATCATTTCTGGTTCTGCTTTTTCTGCCATGGCTATTATTTCGCCAATTTCTACTGGTTTTAGATTGTTTGGGTCGCATTCATCGGTTAAAACTGACACTGCTGCGGTTTTTAATTTTAAATGATTGGCGACTATTATTTCGGGTACGGTGCTCATGCCTACGGCATCTGCGCCTATTATTTTTAGCATTTTGTATTCTGCTCGGGTTTCTAATTGCGGTCCTACTACGCTGGCATAAACGCCTTTATGGAGTTTTATATTATTGGCTTGGGCTATGTTTTCGAGCTTTATATTTATGGCTTTGTTGTATGGTGCGCTCATGTCTGTAAAGCGTTCGCCTAATTTTTCGACACCTTTAAATGCTAATGGCGAGCTGCCTTGAAGGTTTATGTGGTCTTCGATTAACATGAGTTCGCCTTTTTTAAAGTTGAGATTTATGGCTCCTGAGGCGTTGGATACTAGTAGTGTTTTTATGCCTAATTGTTCCATAACGCGTACGGGATAGGTGATGTCTTGTAGCGTGTAGCCTTCGTATAAATGAAATCGCCCTTGCATGACGATTACTTTTTTGCCTGCTAGATTTCCAAAAATTAATTTTCCTTTGTGAAACTCGACGGTTGCAGTTGGGAAGTTTGGTATGTGGTTGTAGCTTACTTCTTTTATTATGTCTATTTCGTTTATTAGTTGTCCTAATCCTGTGCCTAGAATGATGCCTATTTCTGGGTTTTCGAAGCCTTTTTCCTGTAGATATTCTACTGTTTTTTGAATGTATTTTATCATTGTATAATGAGTTTTTTTAAGGTCGAATTATCTTTCATATCGTCATAAATATCTATGTCATTTAATTCGTCTAGCAAAAATAAGCTTTCGTTTTGTAAGTCGTTAATAGTTTGGTTAAAAACAGTTGATGTTCCCCATTTTTTATTTTTAAACACTTGGGAATGTAATTTTTTCATTCCTAATAAATAATAACCACCATCTTTTGCTGGACCAATTACAACATCGTTTGTGTCTAATTTAGTAATAGCTTTTTCAATATGTTTTGTTTGTAAATCGAATAAATCACTACCTACAATAATTACTTTTTTATATTTTTTTTTGAAGGTGTTTTCGAAAGCATTTAGCATTCGTAAGCCTAAATCATCGCCTTTTTGAAGGTATTTTTGGTAGATGGAATTATCCCAAATGTCATGTTCTTTGATTTTTTCTGAATAATAAACAGCCTTGTCTGACGGAATATTTTTAATGATTTGTTCTGTATGATTTAATAAAAACTTGTAGATGTTTAAAGCTGATTCGCCACCAATAGTTTTGGCTAATCGTGTTTTTACTTTACCCAATTCTGGATTTCTGGTAAATATAATGATGAGGTTTTTTTCTTTTGCCACGAATACATGAATATTTTTTATTCTTAAATCAACAATTGTTAATCAATAATCTTAATTCCTTTAGTTAACCATTTGCCCCATGCTTCGTTAAAAGTATGCACATTTTCTGTTTCTTTTCCGTCGGAATTATAAACAGAAAAGTTATTGTTTTTCCACTCAAAAATCCCTCCATATAAGTTAAAAACACTTGTGTATCCACCTTTTTTTAACTTTTTCGCTATAGTTTCAGAACGAATTCCTAGTGAACAATAAACGACAATTGTTTCATCTTTATTTTTAATTTTTTGTTGGATGGTGTCTAGTTGAAAAAAATTATAACCTATATGTATTGCATTTTTTAAATGACTTACATTGTATTCCTTTTTTTCTCGAGCATCCAGAATAATGGCATTAGTTTTTGGCATTGCTAATTCTTGAACTGATATATATGGAACAGCTTTCGTGTTGTGTTTTTTTAGAAGTTCTGCAATAGATTCCTGAGAAAAACCATAGGTTGAAAATAAAACGAATATGAATAAAATTTTGTTTTTCATTTTTAAATCACATTTCCTTGACAACTACTTCCTGCGCCAGCAGTACAGCCATAGCAGTGTTGTGAAATTACAATATTTCGACCCTCAAGTAATTCTTCATTATAATCTTTAATATGTTTTACCTTACTATTTATCGGTAGTTGTAACATTTGGTTAAAATCGCAATCGTATAAATAACCATCCCAACTTACCGATAGGGTGTTGGTACACATAACGTTTGCAACTGCTGTGGGATTGTATGCTTCTACTAGCGAATACATATAATCTTCGTAATTTTCTGAGGCTATTAAATAATCTAAAAACCTTGATATTGGTAAATTAGTTATTGCAAATAAATTATGAAATTGAATGTCAAAATCTTTCAATAATGCTTTTTTGAAATCTTTTTCCATGGATGCTTGATTTCCTGGTAAAAATGCTCCTGATGGATTATAAACCAAGTCTAATTTTAAATTACTATTTGGCATACCATAACCAATGGCATTAAGTTCTTGTAGTGCTTTTATTGATTTATCGAAAACGCCATCGCCACGTTGTTTATCTGTTTTTCCACGTGTCCAATGCGGCATTGAACTTACTACATGCACATTGTGTTTTTTAAAGAATTCGGGTAAATCATAATACTTTTTGTTGGCTCTAATTATGGTTAGGTTAGAGCGTACAATAAAGTCTTTTATGCCTGCTTTTGCTGCTTCTTCTACAAACCATCTAAAATCGGGATTCATTTCTGGTGCGCCACCAGTTAAATCTAAAGTATGTGCGCCTGTAGTTTTTATGACTTTTAAACACTGTTTCATGGTGTTGCGTGTCATAATTTCCTTTCGGTCTGGACCAGCATCAACATGGCAATGTTCGCAAACTTGATTACACATATAACCAACATTTATTTGAAGTATTTCAAGTTTGTTAGCTTTAAGCGGAAATTGATTTGTTTCGGCAATTTTAGTTTTAAACGTTGGCAATTCTCCATTTTTAAAAATTCCGTTCGATAGAATTTCTAACTGCCTATTGCTATTTGCCAAATCGTTTTTGCGTTTATGTAAAGATTTTGTTATCAAATTTTCAATTAAAATAGTGTCTTTTCGGGCGGAGTAGAGAGTTAAAAAAGGTTACGACTGCACTCAACCAGACAAGAGATTATAAATCCAGTTTATTCACTTTATTCATCATTTGCACACCATGTACCAATGTTACTCCACTTTTTATGGCAGCTCCAACATGTAAAGCCTCCATCATTTCTTCCTTTGTAATGCCGCGTTGTAATCCGTCTTTTGTATAGGCGTCAATACAATACGGGCATTGTTCAGTATGTGAAACAGCAAGTGCAATCAACGATTTTTCACGAGCCGTAAGCGCACCTTCTTCAAAAACTTTTCCGTAGTATTCAAAAAATTTATCACCTAATTCTTGATTCCATTCACTTATTTTTCCAAACTTCTTTAAATCGGCAGGGTCGTAATATGTTTTTTGCATAAGATTATAAATTTTTGTTTTAAAAATATAAATCTAAAATTTTAAGTCGATATTATTAGTAATACTTTACATAAATTATTTTTCTAAATTTTTAAATTTTATTTTAGCGGTATTAAATTAATACATAATGAACGACTATTTTTTTATAATTACTGTTTTGGTATTTTTGTCAGCAACTTTTGGGTACATTAATGTGCGCTTTTTAAAATTGCCGAATACCATAGGTTTAATGCTTATTACCATACTTTTTACCTTAGGCGTTTTTGCATTGAGTTATTTTGATTCTACGCTTTTAGATGCCGAACGTTACATTATAAAACAAATAGATTTTAAAACTGTTTTGTTAGATGTTATGCTAAGTTTCTTGCTGTTTGCAGGCGCATTACATACAAATTTTCAGCAATTAAAAGTACAGCGTTGGCCTGTGTTTGTGTTTGCAACTTTTGGTGTAGTAGTATCAACTTTTTTGGTTGGAATCACTATGTTTTACATTTTAAAACTGTTAGGATTAGATGTTGAATTTATTTATTGTTTATTATTCGGAGCATTAATTTCACCAACCGATCCAATAGCCGTTTTAGGTATTTTGAAAAGTGCAGGCGTACCAAAAAAATTAGAAGCTAAAATTGTTGGAGAATCTTTATTTAACGACGGTGTTGGTGTTGTTGTGTTTTTAACAATTTTTCAGATTGCATCATCAGGAATAGAAAATATTGAAACTTTTGATGTTGTAAAATTATTTGGGCAAGAAGTTATTGGAGGCATTGTTCTAGGTGGTATTTTAGGATGGATTACATACAGATTAATGAAATCTATTGACGATTATGATATTGAAGTCATCATCACTTTGGCAGCAGTTATGGGTGGTACAGTAATAGCGCATAAACTCCATTTATCTGCGCCATTAGCTATGGTAACAGCAGGTTTAATTGTTGGAAACGATACAGTTAGAGGTTCTGCAATGTCCGAAATCACAGAAAGCTACGTCGATAAATTTTGGGAACTTATAGACATTTTTTTAAACACCATTTTATTTGTCTTAATTGGTATGGAAATGCTTGTTTTAGCTTACGATGAGAAATACATTTTAGCAGGTTTAATTGCCATACCAATAATATTAATGTGTAGATATACATCGCTATTATTTCCAATAAATTTCTTTAAAAAGAAATTAGATTTTGTGCCAAAAACAAATTTAATTATGACGTGGGGCGGATTACGTGGCGGTATTTCCATTGCATTAGCATTAAGTTTAACCGATGTTATGCAACGCGAATTATTTTTGGTAATCACCTATATAGTCGTTGTTTTTTCAATATTAGTACAAGGACTTACAGTAGGGAAATTGGTAAAAAAAGTAAGCTAAATATTAAGTATTTGGGCGTTACCTAAAAAGGTCGGGCTTTCCGTTACAATCTTTTTTTTATACTTCAAAAAAGGATTTACACTGCAATCCCTAACGCAGAAAAAGGAGTTTGTATAAAACTAGTTATGTGATTTTAGTAATTAATTTTATAAGGTGTTCTTTACTAACTTATCGAATTTATTCTTTTTTTTATTTAAATAATACGTGTTCAGCTTAGAAAAGGCGTGTTTATATCTTGATTTGCAATTTCTGATGTCTCCTTCAAATTTTAGCTCATTTTTAACTCCTAAATTGTAAATACCTTTACCTTTCGCCATGCGTTCTAATTTACGAATCGCTTTTGGAGATAATTTATTATAAATAGCTTCTACGATTTGGCATTGCTCTATTTTTCCATTTTTAATATCCCAATCTTTTGCTTCTTGTTCTTTTAATATATTATTAGAAAAATAAACTTTTTTAAATAAAGGAAAGGCAAACTCTAATACTTTCTTTGAACCTTCGTTGCCAAACCAAATCACTTCTTTGTTCCTAATAATAAATGTTCGGATAAAATAATTGTCAAAATTGGAAAGTTGTCCAGCAACCACTGCTGCAACACCAGCAGTATTTATTTCATGTCCTAGTTTTTCTCGTTCATCATCAAACCAAAGATAAAAATCACGTATTTGACTAATGGTTTTATATTTCAGATTTCCATTATTAATA